>CAYXGH010000209.1:0-2533 GCA_964464485.1 uncultured Nitrososphaera sp. | reverse complement strand
ATAAGATACATATTTCCTTTTACGTCTGTAGTTGCGGCTCTAATGCTTCTTTAACTATCGTGACCTTCACTTCTATAATGAGACTTATTATAAGCAAAAATACTATATGTAAAGATATTGACCATCCATACAGTATCGTCAAATATGATTCCAATTAACAAGCCTTGGTTAGGCGAAGAAGAAAAGCGTGAGGTAACAAGTGTACTTGAAGAAACCGCACTTACCACAGCTGCGCGTGACGGCGGCAAACGAGTGCGTGACTTTGAGTCGCTGATGAAAAGCTACCTGAAAATCAGACATGTAGTGTCTGTCAATTCTGGTACCTCTGCGCTCTACGCTGCGCTACTTGCCGCTGGCATAAAGCAGGGCGATGAAGTACTACTCCCCTCATTTACCTTTGTAGCAACTGCCAACGCAGTTGTCGCAGCAGGCGGTAGACCAATGTTTGTGGACATCAAAAAGGATGACTACACTATGGATGTTTCTGACCTGAAAGCCAAGATCACCAAAAAGTCTAGGGTAGTAATACCTGTGCACCTCTACGGTCACCCATCCGACATTGACGAAATAGGCGAGCTTGCAGAGAAGCATTCACTTGACGTTATAGAGGATGCTTGCCAGTCTTTAGGATCGAGTTACAAGAAGAAACAGACTGGCACGTTTGGCACACTGGGCTGCTTCAGTATGTACGCAAGCAAGGTGCTGACAGCGGGCGAAGGCGGCGCAATTGCAACGGATAGCGACGAGCTTGCCGACAAGCTCAAGATGATAAGAAACCACGGTATGGTTGAAGGCAATGACACAAGAATGCTTGGTCTGAATCTTCGATTGCCCGAGCTGAGCGCCGCTGTTGCTAAGGTGCAGATGGAAAAGCTGGACAAGATGCTAGAGATCAGGAGACGCAACGCGGAGCTTTTGAGCAAGCTGCTGCTTGCCTCTTCAAAGAAATACGAAGTAAAGATCCCCCAGGAGACTGCTGACAAGAAGTTTAATTGGTATCTCTACACTGTAGCCTTTCACGACGAGAGGGATAATGTGAAGAACTATCTTGTGCAAAATAATGTGGGCGCAACTGTCTATTATAGCCCACCAGTGCACAAGATGCCGTTCTATGCACACGCCGCGTCGGAAACAAAACTGCCTGCGACAGAATGGTGTGCCGACCATGTGCTGTCGCTGCCCGTACACCCGCACGTCGCAGAAGCCGATGTAGATCGTATAGCAAACAGCCTAAAATCTACACTTGAGAAACAAAACGTATCATAAATTTTACAGATCAGGTTAATATCCCAGCTGCCGATGCATTTTTATATTATGGATCGACCAACTAGAAGGCGTAAATGGCGATAGACACTGGAGATACTACCTGGATGTTGATCTCCACCGGCCTTGTCATGCTGATGTGCCTGGGGCTCGGGTTTTTTATGGCAGGTCTGCTTCGAGGCAAAAACGCTGTATCAACAATAATGCAGACCTTCTCAGGGCTTGCGATTGTTTCTATTCTGTGGTTTGTTCTTGGATTCACCCTTGTTTTTGCCCCCTCTCAGGGTGGCTTTATCGGTGGATTTGACTGGTTGGTCTTAAACAACGTGCCTTTCAATGAAGGGCTCGACTATGCACCTACCATCCCAGGCGTGACGTTTGTCACCTTCCAGATGATGTTTGCAGTCATTACGCCACTCCTCATTATAGGTGGATTTGCAGACCGAGTCAAATATAGAGCATTTGTAGTCTTCATCTTGGCATGGAGTATCTTCGTCTACTCCCCGGTTGCTCACTGGATATGGGGAGGAGGATGGCTTGCAGAACTTGGCGTGTACGACTTTGCCGGCGGTATTGTGATTCACACAACCGCAGGTATGGCGTCCATTACATCTGCCTTGTATCTTGGACGCAGGAAGGGTTATGGCCCTGATATTATGATACCGCACAATATGCCGCTTGCAATCCTTGGCGCGACATTGCTCTGGCTTGGATGGTTTGGATTTAACGGAGGCAGTGCTCTTGCAGCTAATGGGCTTGCTGCAAACGCTGTGCTTGTATCACAGCTTGGCGCCTCTGCTTCAGTCATCGTTTGGTTAGGGCTTTCGTGGAAGCGGTCAGGCAAGCCATCTAGCGCAGCAGCTATCAACGGCGCGATTTCAGGCCTTGCAGGCATTACGCCTGCAGCAGGTTTCATTGGCCCTCTGGAAAGTTTCTTGCTTGGCATTGTACTTGGGTTTGCTTCATACTACGGAATAGTGACGCTTAAAGAGCGCTTGAAGATCGATGACGCCCTTGACGTAGGCTCTGTCCACGGTATCACCGGCATAATAGGCGCACTAGCGATAGGCCTTATCGCAAGCACTCTCATCAACCCTGCTGGCCCGGATGGGTTGCTATATGGAAACCCAATGCAGCTGGCAGTGCAGGCACTTGGCATCGCAGTCGTAGCAGGCTTTACATTTGGAGTCACTCTCGCCATCATGAAGATAATAGATGTCACGATCGGGCTGAAGGTACGGGAGGAGGAAGAAGACATTGGGCTCGACAT
>CAYXGH010000208.1:0-2534 GCA_964464485.1 uncultured Nitrososphaera sp. | reverse complement strand
TAACTCCAATTCAACTTCAAACACCATGTTGTAATATCACTAATTCATAAAGAGGCATTTACTTAAATGCATTATTATTACGTGCTCTGTTGTTGGCATCGTATTCGAGAACATATGTATCTCCAGAATCATAAAGACTACGGCTACTGTCAACCTACTGCATGGCTGTATTCAATAATAGTATATCATATGAGTATCAAGGGGAGGCATCTAGTCCATAATTAGTTGAGTCGTAGGATGATAATAATATTGCCCCAAAGATGACAATCCATCTTTACTCAATTTTAATTATCCTTCTTGTTAGAAGCAATATCATACCATATATACAAAATGTGGAGTTACAAAAATAAACACGGTCTATTCTGCTGAGCATAAATCCATCAATCAAGCTTGGCCTACAAACAGTAAAAATATTACTTTTCACAATACTAGCAAAAGACTTAATTCACAAAAAATTCTGTAAAAAGAAGAAGAAAAAAGCTCTGTTTACCTTGAAGCCATTGCGATTCTTTCTTGCTCGTTCTTTTTCTTGATCGCGTGGCTTGCCATGTCGTTATTGGCAGCCAGAATGATTTCCTTGGCAAGTGCCTCTTCTATAGTCTGCAGACTTGAATACGTCGATTCTCTTACACCTTCTGCAATAAAGCGAAGTGCAAGGTCGACTCTGCGCAGCGGAGCTACATCAACCGATACATGATAGACGACGCCACCATATACTATGCGAGTTGTGTCCTCGTTGGGTGAAGAGTTCTCTATTGCTCTTACCAGTAGATCTACAGGGTTTTTGCCAGTTTCAAGGTATATGATTTCAAATGCTGTTTTGATTATGTTGAGCATCCTTGCCTTCTTGCCACCCATTCTGCCGGTGTTCTTTGCATACCTTTTACCAAAGTGCATCATCTTGTTTGCCAGACGCTCGACAATATTGACCTCTGCTTTCTTCAAGCGCTGGTGCTCGTGCCTACCAAACGTGACTGGGATGACGGCCGGCTTTAGATTAATGACAGATTTAAGACCGGGATCGTTTATTTCGATATTGCTCATGTCCCACCTGTGGAACAGTTGAATGTTTACCTGCTCCTTCCCACTCATCTTCTCGGCTTCTCCTTTCTTCCATGGACAAGTTCATTCAATGAGACACCGTTAACTTTGAACACCTGCCACCTGACGCCAGGGATGTCGCCCATTGCTCCTCCCATCGCGCCTCCGATACCCCCAATAATTACCTCGTCGTGTTCGTCGACAAAGTTAAGAGCGCCGTCCCTTGGTAAGAAGGCAGTAACGGACTTGCCATTCTTTATCAGCTGAACCCTGACGCACTTGCGTACAGCAGAGTTGGGCTGCTTTGACTCAATGCCAACCTTTTCCAATACTATTCCTCTTGCCTGTGGCGCACCTTCTAGAGGATTTGCCTTCTTGTCAAGCATGAGCATTCTTCTCTTATAATATTTATCTGACCACCGAGCACGGCTCTTTTTTGCCTTAAGAACCCTGCCTGCGAACAGACCTAGTGGAGATTTACCCATTCATATTCACCCTATTACTACTATTTCCCTGCTCAGGGCCAACTATTAACACATTGGATATTTGGAAGTATCGCTTCGCAAGAAGCCTTGCCTTCTCTGCTTTTCTACCTTCCCTTCCTACTACAGCTCCTTTTTTCCTAGGATCAACTGTCACAATTGCCTGCTTTGTCCCGTCACCTCTTTCGGATATCCGGACATCATTTATCATATCAGCATTGAGCATATTGCGGATGAACTCTGCAGGATCATCGGAAAATTCAACAAGTTCTATCTTTTTTGCGACCATGTTTTGCAGCTGTTTGATCGTAGAACCGCCTTTGCCAATGGCAAGCCCCATCTGGCCTTTATTTACAACGAAAATAACGCGGTCCATTTTGTCGTCTACAATACAGTCTCTTGCTGTTGCGCTTGTGATGCTCTGGAATAGGGACATTAGACGCAACTCATCTGAAGTAAGCTTAATCTCAGTCATTTTCACAGCGTCCCTATACGGAGGTATAATGCAAAAGATGATGGAGACGACAGCAACAACAAATCATTCTCACAACTCAATTTATATCTCACAGGTACCTTTTGTATTACTTCTCCTTTTTCTCTGATACTATGGCGCTTATTTCGTCTGCTGTCCCGCTCTTGATTGCTATGGTAGTGATCCTGTAAGGCTTATTACAGAGCTTGCCCAGCTGCACGGAAGTACCGGAATACTCATAGATTGTGACATTGGTAGACTTGGCCTGATCTTCTAGCTTTTTTCTGTATTCAGGGTCGATGGACTTGCTGACAATTATCAGCTTGGAGCCTTTGACTGACTGCAATACTTCCTTGACGCCACTCTTGTACTTGTCGGCGGCTATCGCATTCTTAATCACTTTTTCCAGTGTTCTCATTGTCCTTCACCTTCATGTACAGGTCTACCATTCCAGTGCCGACAGGTACAGTAGCACCTACTATAACGTTTTCTGTCACTCCTCTCAATGTTTCAACCTGCCCTTCAAGCGATGCTTTGGC
>CAYXGH010000207.1:0-2600 GCA_964464485.1 uncultured Nitrososphaera sp. | reverse complement strand
TACACAGATAAGAAAAAATCAAATCAAATCAAAAGTGAAACAAAGTAGCAGATATACGCTTGCATAGCCCATAATTCTACTTGCTTTGGTAATAATTGTGACAAATCGGCTTGAGTTGATTCCTCTATAAGTTGCAGGTGATGATGTCGGAACCTCATCGATAGGACAATATAATACTCCAAAATACACCCTAAAAAGCTGTTCAGGCCATTCCTCTGCGGAGGTGCAATTAACTCGAAAGTTAAGCCTTAAGGATAAATAGACAAATTCAAGTTTTGTGTTTTGCATTCTTTTCCAAGCAGAGAAGAGTAGGAAGAGGGGGACCTAGTGGGTCTTGTTATATGGAGGCTCCAATATCGAAAGTATTCCTGCCTGCCAATTCCTACTATTGCAAATGCCTATAACAATCAAGACTTAAAACTGTAACAGGAGTAAAATCATGTTATGAAGTTCCGCGATAGGATTGATGCTGGCAACCTCCTTGCAGAAAGGCTGGCAGAGCATGGATATACACCTGCGATAGTCCTTGGCATTCCGCGGGGAGGCGTCATACTAGCGGATATTGTAGCCAACAAGCTTGCCGCAGACTTTGACATTGTGATACCAAGAAAGCTCGGAGCACCGGAGAACGAGGAACTTGCGATAGGGGCAGTGATGGAGGATGGTACTTCATACATCAATAGCTATATCGTAAATGCGCTGCGAATACCACAAAACTACATCGAAAGCGAAAGGCTTCGCCAGGCCGCAGAAATCAGGCGCAGATCTGCAGCATACAGAAAGCCGGGTCTTAGTTATAAGATTGCAGGCAAAAACGTCATTATAGTTGATGATGGCATTGCCACGGGTGCTACAGTCATTGCTTCTGCAAGGTGGGCAAGAAAGCATCACCCATCAACCCTCACTATCGCGGTTCCTGTCGCGCCCTCTCAATCTGTGGAAATGCTAGAACAGGAGTTCGATTCTGTTATAGTATTGCACATGCCCTACGATTTCGGATCAGTCGGACAGTTTTATGAAGAGTTTGGACCAGTCTCTGACGATCAGGTGACTCAGATAATGCGTTCAAGAGGACTATTGCTGTAGAACTAATATATGGCATCAATATTGTCAAAATTGAATGAAATTTCGCATCAAAGACACCACACTTGCCAGAGAAGGCAAGAACCGTATCGAGTGGGCAGAAGCCCACATGCCTGTACTGGTTGCACTGCGTCAAAAATACGAAAAAACCAAGCCTCTTAAAGGGATAAGGATTGCTGGATGTCTACATGTTACAAAGGAAACCGGAGTCCTTGTTAGGACTCTCAAGGCTGCCGGCGCCGAGCTGTCATGGTGTGGCTGCAACCCATTGAGCACACAGGATGATGTTGCTGCCTCCTTAGCTCAGGATGAAGGTATTTCGATATTTGCAAGCAGAGGCGTGACGCAGCAGGAATATTATGATGATATCCATTCTGCTATGATGATCGAACCACATGTCACTATTGACGATGGCGCAGATCTGACCGTTGAAATGCACAAGAAAAATTTTAACTCAATAAGAGGAGGTACTGAAGAAACAACTACTGGAGTCATCAGGTTGCGGGCCATGCAAAAGGCGGGGAAGCTGATGTATCCAATTATTGCTGTTAATGACGCTGAAACAAAGCACGACTTTGACAACATTTATGGCACTGGCCAGTCAGCCTTGGATGGTATAATACGCGCAACTAACATTCTGATTGCTGGTAAGAATGTGGTTGTTGCAGGCTATGGCCACGTGGGCAAAGGCATTACCCGGCGTGCAGCAGGCCTTGGTGCCAATGTCATTGTTACGGAAGTTGATCCAATAGCTGCCCTCAAAGCCAAGATGGACGGCTATGCTGTGACCAAGATGGAAAAGGCAGCTGAAATAGGTGATGTTTTCATCACGACGACAGGTTGCAAGGATGTCATTATTGACAAGGACATCGCCAAGATGAAAGACGGCGCAATCTTGGCAAATGCAGGTCATTTTAATGTTGAAATTTCTATACCAGCGATTGAAAAACAAACAGTACACCAAAATAAGATCAACGAAAACGTAATGCAATATGTTCTCAAGAATGGCAGTAGGATATACCTGCTTGGAGAGGGTCGCCTTGTCAACCTGGCTGCAGCAGAAGGCCACCCCTCAGAGGTCATGGATATGAGCTTTGCCAACCAGTTCTTATCAGTAATCAAGCTAGCACAGCAAGGCGATACGATGAAGCCGTTAGTATACAACATTGACAGGAGTCAGGATCAAGAAATCGCACTTGCCAAGCTGCAGTCAATGAGCATCGAGATCGACTCGCTAACGCCTCCTCAAAAGACATACCTTGAAGGTTTCAATGAAGGGACATAGTATTAATTATCGTCGTGCCAAGACCACAAAAAAGGCGGATGGGTAGTCTAGCCTGGTTAGGATACCTGTCTCACACACAGGTGGTCGAGAGTTCAAATCTCTCCCCATCCACTTTTGACCTGTCAGAGAGCTATTCACACTATGCCTAATGATAACAGGTAGCAGAGTAGCATGAAATCATCAGGAGAATTTTCTGAACTTCACAAAAATAGCTGATTAGCAAATAACTAAG
>CAYXGH010000206.1:0-2635 GCA_964464485.1 uncultured Nitrososphaera sp. | reverse complement strand
TTAGCTTGCAAACTGGGTAGCTATCTCGCTGCGCTTGAGGTACTTAATATTCGCTCTTCAGCCTTAATGACTTTGAATGTCTGAGTCCGGTAGGTATATCAGATCATGGCTTCGCGTGCATTTACACTAGCTAGCTCTCTTCCCCCATGGAATGCATATACATGCAATGTTTGCAGATGTTTCCGTGGCATCTGCTTGTATTTCTCCTCCTAGCACTCAGGCTATCTAGGCCTAGAGGTGCAGCAGCATTTCCTGTTGCAACTTCCGCTTTTCCTACTGACATTCTCGATGCCCTTTCTCCTCCTGATCTGACAGCGTCATCTCATCAGTTATCAAGACGGCTAAAGCGAAACAAACAGTGGCACCAGTTTGGTCAAGACAATAGCGAAATTTAAGTGAGTACATTGAGGAGATGGCAAAGAGCATCAACTGGCTTCCGCGTATCTTACAGCGTTTGCGAAAATAAAAAAATGGTTATAGCAGGGCTTGAAGTTCTTCTGTCAGTTTCTGAGATTCCTCGGGTCTTACGATATATGTCGCCCGCGTATTCTGGAACGCAGCAAGGTACCATTTGCCATTGCGCCTCAACGCAACAAGCGTTTGGACCGAATTTCGCTCTGGCTCAAGATCGGTCTGTCCGGGCATAACCGTCCCGCCAATTGCATGCATTACAGCAACGTCAGAGGTCAGAAAGCGGACGCTTCTTACTTTTCCTACAAGTCGGGAGCCTTTGAGAAACATATCAAAGAGGTGTTGGTGAAATAAGGCAATTTCTTGGCGTCCCTTGATGTGTGTGCCATCAAACCCCACCAGATCGCCATCTTCTTCAAATGGGGCTGCAAAGGCATCGCCACTAGCTGCATTCCATCCATTCATCACCTGCTGATAAAGTGCACGGATCGCGGCCTCGTCAGCAGCGGCGGATGACACTGTCTGCGAGTTATGATTCATTTAATATCCCACCATCCTCCGCATATAGTCTAAATGGTTGCCCAGAGTATTTTTGCTTGTCTTGCGTTCTATTTCTTCTACAGTGGTGTAGTCATGGTGCTTGTGCACTTTGGGGTGCCAAAACAGCTTGGTGCTTTTGCTGCATGTGCTGCACTGGTAGCTCCGCTCAATCCAGTCAAATTTCCAGCAAGGATACACCGATGAGAATCTGTGGATATCGTCAGGCGGATTCGCGTCAAAAGTATTACCGCAGGCTTTGCAGGAATACTTGACAGCTTTTTTCTCAATTTCATTTTTGTACATTTGATTATTTTCTGCCGTCATGTCAGTGATTGAATCGTCATCTGCACTCTTATTACTGATCATAATTAGGGTCCACACATTGGTCAGGTGATAGAGAGGGCCTGTCCATTTTTAGTACTGCCAGTATACATCATGATCCAGCTTAGATCGGGGCAGATATCGCATGGTACCTTGAAAGCTGAAATTTATAATCAAGGCGACAGTAAATTTGTTAACTTGACAGAGAGCTTAAGATCATACCTAAAAAGTAGCGAGCCGTATGCGCACTCCATAGTTGATAGGGAAATATCTCCACTACCTCCACCATCTCCACCAGATTAAAATCGAATTCAAATCAAGCCTAAGGCGGTAGAGGTTCTCTCCGAAAGTAGAGATATTATCTCCACTACTAGGTAAGTATCTCCACCAATAGACTGCAGATCCGCGCTAAAACTGGCAGGAGTGGAGATGTGGAGATGTCGGAGGTATTTTCCGAGTGTATATAACGCCTATCGATCGGCTTTCTTGTAGCGGAGTCTCTTGCTCTCAGGCAGCCTTTCAATCGCATAGCGGAGCATCGTCCGGGGCATGACACTGCAGTGCTTTTCGAGAAACGCCTCTTCCGCAGCAGCATCCCTCTTGCCTACTTCGCGCAGCATCCAGCCGGCGGCCTTGTGGATAAGATCGTGCCTGTCTTGGAGCAACATCTCCGCAATCTTCAGCGTGTCGGAAAAGTCGCCGTTTCTGATAAAGTGGTGCGTCGCCACGATCGCTATCCTTCTTTCCCATACGTTCTCCGATCCGGCAAGCCTGTACAGCACTCTCCTCTTGTCTCTGTCAACGGGGTGTGCTCCAAGTATGTTTGGCGCAGACAGGTCCACAAGATCCCAGTTGTTCACCTGCTTAATGTTGTCTAGGTAGAACTTCGCGATCTCTTCCTTTTCTATGCTGCTTGATGCTCTGCTGTACCGTAGGGCAAGGATCAAGAGCGCCACAAGTCGCTCCTCGTGAATGCGAGAGTAAAGCAGCGTCCTGACCTCTCCAAGCGGGAGCTGGCTGAATTTCTTGGCTGCCTGCCTTGACTGGGGCACCATGATGCCTATGAAGATGTCACCCTCGCCATACTGGCCCGGCCCTGTCTTGAAGAACCGCTGCAGTATCGCTGCTTTGTCTGGGTCTGCCATATTCTGCAGCTCCTTTCTGACGTCTGCAGCCTTCATTCCTCTGTGTCAGGTATCAATGATGGCTATTATTTGAGGATTTAGAGGACAGGGTGGGATTTGAACTCCCGACTTCAGCTCATCAATGCTAGCTTGCTTATAACTATCAGCAACTTGCGCTATCAAGAAATGACTGAAAAGCTTGAAACTGTATTGGAGAAAATTTCAACCATACCAAATGC
>CAYXGH010000205.1:0-2662 GCA_964464485.1 uncultured Nitrososphaera sp. | reverse complement strand
AATAATAACCAGTCCTATTTTATACCCCTCTGGACCTAGAAGATATAGTAGGTACTTTTATGTGAATGAATTTGATTTTGATACTCAAATTTGCATAGCTCTATTTTTTCTTGTCAGTATTAGAAATTATGCACAATGTGAGCACTGTACGCACACATCTTCTACGTTTTTGCATGATTCCCGCTTGAGAGAGGGCGGCATTATACCAAAAGGAATCGATACAAAAATTCGTATAAATGGGAGTAAGGAGGAGATAATGATTGTCTTGATGTACAACAAAGGTATAGCACAGTGGTGAAGAAAAAATAATAATCATCCGTACGCATATATACTATTATTCCAAGGTTATTTGAGAATCAAAGAGGCTTTGTAAAAGAAAAAGTAATCGTCGTTAAAGCTTTTCTCAGGCTATTTTTTTCATTGCTTTCTTTTCGTCATCGTACTTCCATACTAGGTTTGTATACAGCATCTGGGGTACCAGTTTCTTGAATTGGACACCATCTGACTTGTACCACTTTGGGAACCATTCGTAGAGGTGCAACCTGATAGTCTGGATGTATACTATTAGCCCCTCTATCATCATGATTCCAATGTTGCCGCCGATCAATATTGCGAGCCCTCCACCCTGCTCGTACGAATTATTGACAGTGACCAAGAGCGCAGTGTGCACCAGAAGCAGTATGCCAAGCCTAGAATAGCTAATAGTGTTAGCAAGCATCTCTATTGTCCTGACCATCATTGTTTCGACAATGATGCCTACGAGCCCCCCTCCCTCTGGTTCTCTTCCATGAGCGATTGCATGCTTTTGCTCCTTCATCGCGCCGATTATGGTTACAGCGATACAGGCAATGATTACAGGAGGCATTGCCTTTGCTACCAAGTTGACGGTAACCCAGTCGCCAAAGAGGACGGTCAGCCAAGGCACTGGCTCATTGTGATCCCAAGATAGGAACATACCAATGATGTCATATTGGGAACCAATTGCAGCCAGTATCAGCGATACAACAGCCAAGTACTGTATGATTGCAGGAATGTCGTGTGTGTAGACCATCAGCTTGTTGCCCTGCTTCAAACTGGCTCTCAGTCGGAGGAAGAATGCCATAAGCAAGTGAATTACACCAATGGCTACAGACACCTCCAGTATCTTGATCACTTGATCAAACGTAAGCTCAGATACACTAAGAAGACCTACGAATGGTAGTGTGTGTGCAACTGGCTCCAAGATGGCGATCTCGTCGAAATGGAATCCAAACATCTCGCCCGTGCCAAAGCCGCCAATAGCAGCTGCAAGACCACTTGCTGCAATGAGAGTTCCCCATACCCTCAGTCTACCGTTTCCCCTATATCTAAAGAGCATGCCAAAACCAAACAGCAAAATACCATGGCCGAGGTCGGCAAACATTAGGCCATAAAATGTGGGCCATACAAAAGCTATGATCGGCGTCGGGTCAACCTCCCCATACCTTGGAAGGCCTTGGGTTTCTGTGATAACTTGGAAATTGTGAGTATATTTTTTATTGGTGATGAGCGTTGGCAGAGGCTCTTGCTTGCCCCCCTCGCCTTGATGGCTGTCTACGGTAAGATTGACATCTTCAATTATCGAAACATAGTCCGACGTAAGCTTCTTGAATTTCCTCTCCATCTTCTGGGGGATATAGCCTTCGATAACTGCAAAGTTCTTGGTGCCTCCAGGCTTCCTTGTTATTTCCAAGACATCCTTTGCAACTCTTGCAGCTTCCTGCAATGACAGCAGCTTTGTTAGGATCGACTGCTTGATCTTTTTAAGCTCTTTATCCAACTGCTCGGTCCTAGCTTCTAGCTCTTTGACCTTGGCCTTTGCAAGTGAATATGCCTCACTTGGGTTCTGTGGCATATTAGCCGGAATCTGGAGGGGGTTAACGCCAAAGCTCCTGAGGACCTTGAGCACACGCTCAGAATCTTCTGAAGAACCAATAACGGTAAGAGATGTCTTGTTCTCATTTAGCTTAGTAGAGTAAATGGCCAAGTCTTCAAGGCTCTTCCTGATCTCGGACTCATCTTTTGAATCAACAACAAACAAGCCTGCAAAAAAGTTATGCAACTTGCCAAATGTATCTAGATTAAGGTTCAATGTCGAAGCCATTCCAACTACGGCCTCAAGGTTCCTGTATTCTTCAAGCTGTCTCTCTATCTTGTTGCGCTCTTCAAGCAGCTTCTTTGGGCCTTCAAGTAATTGTTTGGTTCGGTCCTCTAGGTCGGCGATAAAGCCTTGGATGTCCTCTGCCGCATAATCGTGCTTGCCTTTTGGGGCTCCCTTGAACATTGTTGCCATCACGCCTGTCTCCTGTGGTATGGCTAGCATTTTGACTACCTCGTCAATTTCTTGGTACAACCGCTGGGCTTTTGTCAGAAGGTCATCATAATACGGATTAACATGTTCAGAAGCATTCTGGATCGAGTGGAACCATTCAAGCGCAGCCAGCCTGCTTACGGCCTCCTGTGTCTCTATCCGTGGTAGGATTATCGTAGCCTTCATCAGTTTGGCTAGTCCCATAATAGTTGTTGTGTGATTTCCATCTCTTTAAAATCGTTTCCTCTGTTGAAAGACGATGTATGATTTAATCACAAAAAATGAAAAAAAGGGTGTTGTCGTTGCTGCCTACAAAGCGCAGGTACCCTCTAT
>CAYXGH010000204.1:0-2667 GCA_964464485.1 uncultured Nitrososphaera sp. | reverse complement strand
GGATGTCCATCGAGCGGGAAAAACTAACAAGCCAACTAACTCTTTTTACTATTCTTTCTTTCTTATCATTAATGCAATATACATTAAGTCCCAATATTGTTTATTAGTGATGTACACTTTCATTACTACCGCATTTGCTCATTAATCATGCTGTTGCCGAGATGCTTTATCATGCCTTGGACTCAGGAGTGACGAAAAGTGAAGCGTATCAATTGATGGCAGAATGTCCGACTGATATGCTGTTGATGGCCTCAGGCAGGATAAGGGACATGTCAAGACCCGACGTAATCACGTATTCAAGAAAAGTATTCATTAATCTTGTAAATCTCTGCCGTGACACATGCACTTACTGCACCTACAAAAAGGAACCCGGTGACCCAATACTTTCGATGCTGAACCCTCGTCAGGTTCTTACGATAGCAGAGGCTGGCAAAAAATTTCGCTGCACAGAAGCGTTGTTTGTAACGGGCGAGCGACCGGAGCAAAAATACGAGCAGGCAAGAACTTGGCTTCGTTCTCTTGGCTATTCATCAACTGTTGAATACATCTACTGCATGAGTGAGCTTGTTCTTGAAAAAACGGGATTGCTTCCACACACAAATGCTGGCAGCCTGACCAAAAAGGAAATGTCCATGCTGCAAGACACCAACGTAAGCCTTGGACTGATGCTTGAAACATCAAGCGAGCGACTGATGGAAAAGGGCATGCCACACGAAGATGCGCCAAGTAAGAACCCAAAGGTAAGGATGAAGACGCTTGAGAGTGCCGGCGAGCTCCGGATCCCTATTACTACTGGCCTGCTGGTAGGCATAGGTGAAACACAAGAAGATCTGATCGATTCACTGTTTGTGATAAGGCAATTGCACGAAAAGTATGGCCATATACAGGAAGTTATAATGCAGAACTTTGCTCCCAAGCCGGAGACCGGTATGGCGAAGTTTCCACCAGCATCACCGGAGTATTTTCTTCGATCAGTTGCTATGGCAAGGATCGCGATGCCGGGCTTGAATATCCAAGTACCACCAAACCTCAACCCTGATATCTTTGGCCGCTACATATCCGCCGGCATAAATGACTGGGGTGGCATATCACCAGTTACAATTGATCATGTTAACCCCGAGTTTCCTTGGCCTTCTGTTGGGCTAGTAAGAAAGGTAACTGAAAGCAAGGGCCGCAGGCTCAGAGCACGTCTTCCAATCTATCCTGAATTCCTCAAAGGTGGATTTATTACGTCGGAGCGGCTGCAAAAGTATGCAAGCTTGGTTGCTGACAGCTCGGGATTAGTAAAGGAGGATTATTATGTCAATGATTGATTCGCTACTTAGAAATGCCGATCCTATAGTGGCGTCAGCACTTGACAAGGCACTGAGCGCTAAGGATATATCAGTAGATGAGGCAGTCAAACTCTTTGATTCTACTGGCCTTGAACTGAACCTTTCAGTAATGGTGGCAGATGAACTCCGCAGAAGGACTTTGGGCGATTATGCAACGTACGTGGTCAACAGGAACATCAACTTCACAAACGTCTGCATCAAGCAGTGTGGCTTTTGCGCGTTTAGTAGAGACTTTCGCGAAGAGGAAGGCTACTTTCTTCCTACCGAGGAAATTGTGAAAAGGGCGCAGGAAGCTGCAAGCTTTGGCGCCACGGAGGTGTGTATACAGGCTGGCCTGCCACCCAAGATGGATGGGCATATCTACATCGACATCTGCAAGGCAGTTAAGAAAGAACTGCCCGACATACACATTCACGCGTTTTCCCCTGAAGAAGTGGTATATGGAGCAGTAAGATCTGAAACGGCTGTGCCAGAATACCTCAAAATGCTAAAAGAGGCTGGCGTAGGGAGCTTACCAGGTACTGCAGCAGAGATTCTTGACCAGAGTCTCCGAGATATGATATCGCCGGGCAGGATTTCAGTGAAAGACTGGATTGCAGTCATCAAGCAAGCTCATGCTCTGGGAATACCTACTACTTCAACCATAATGTACGGCCACATTGAAACATCGCGCCATAAGGCAGAGCACATTGACCTTTTACGTAACATCCAAAAGGAGACGCATGGCTTTACAGAATTTGTGCCGCTGAGCTTTGTACACGCTGAAGCGCCAATGTACAACCACAAGACCGTTCCTAGAATCAGACCGGGAGCAGATGGCAACGAGGTAGTCAAGATGCACGCTGTGGCAAGAATAATGCTGAACAATCATATTCCTAACATACAAGTCTCATGGGTTAAGGAAGGGGCGAGGATGTCACAGCTGTTGCTTGCAGCCGGCGTAAACGACTTTGGCGGCACTCTGATCAACGAGAGTATATCGACGGCTGCAGGTGCGCCGCATGGGCAGCTGATGAGACCAAAAGAGATCCGGCAGTTGATAAGAGCCACTGGCAGGATACCGGTACAACGCTCTACTACATATCAGACACTGAAGGTGTTTGTTGATGAAAACAAGGATCAGGACTCATCACTTGACAGTATCGACAGTTCGCAGTTTGGGTCGTACCACCAGTTGATCAAGCTAGACAAATTCAGATACAAGGATGCCAAAGGCAATGGTAATATTTGATGTAGGCAGACAAAGATCGCTACTATCTATAAATTCTAAAACATTAAAATTAATGGTTCTGTTAATTTTTCCGTAGTTTAAATCATTTGTTGGTTATTCGGT
>CAYXGH010000203.1:0-2673 GCA_964464485.1 uncultured Nitrososphaera sp. | reverse complement strand
CAAATCCCTCCCGGCTCCTCTTTGTCTATGACTGCTACCTTGAGATTTGAATTTCTTTAAAGCATCGCATCAACAACATCATCTCCGAGCCTGCTCATATCGAGATTAAATCATATTCTTTGAGGGCAAACCCATATTCTAATTTGTTCAACTAGTATGATCATATGATGATAATTTCAGATTATTGTGGATTACAATACAATGCAACCAAGCCAATCAGCATAGATAGGACTGCTAGGTTCATGATCTATCAATCTTGAACCTGCAGTCCGGACAGAAATCCTTGGCCTTGGCATCAGTATCTGATATTGAATTACTAAAATGCATTACACATAGATTTATCGGACAATGGCCAAGTCCAAATGTATGTCCAAGCTCATGTACAGCTTCTTTAACCACTCTCTGTAAGAATAACTGCTCATTCTTTTCTAGTCCATAGAACTCCTGTCTCAACCTTGGAAGATAGATTGCTGCCACTTTGCCTTTCATGTGGGCCTGACCGAATACAAAATTCAAACCATTTGAATACGCATCAAAATTACATAGAGCAAGGAGTTTGATATTATTGTCGCCCTCATGATTTGCCAGCTCTTTGTCATCATTTTTGAAAGTGATCTCTGAAAGCCAATCCAACAATAGATCTGATATACATTGCCTTCTATGCACATCAATTACAAAGTCAGGAATTTGTTCTATTGACTCTAAGATACCAATACCTTTTGGATGGAAGATAATATTCAGATGATCCGCTGTGTATTTTAACAAAATGTCATCATTACCATATCTAGCTCCGTATTGCCCATCTTTATAGGATGCAACCACCTGTAGCAATAGTTTTGACTTTACCAATCGTGGTACTATTGTCGCTCATTCTGTAAAACTTTGACCATTTTTGCCATTGTCAAAATCCCTCAATAATCTTCTATTTTGAGGCATTACACTCTATCTTTTGCGAAGAGGAAAAACGCTTGCTTAACTCTCTAGTATTATTTTTGTTGTATGATGTATCACCGTAGTAGGGTGAAGGGACAATATGAAATTCATTGTAGCATTATGGGGAAACTAGTATTTACAAATATCTCACGATTCAGGTCTACCGCAACTGACTTTACTCCCGAAAGTTTGCTGACGCCATGAGTCTTTGTAGTCACATCAGTTAAACTTGAGCTTCTGCAAAGCATGTATAGTACAGGCGGATTCTGCGTAGCGTTTAGTAAGATGGTATCGTCGCTGCTCATCATTCGATACAAATCGCTTACGCTGACTGACCCAAATATAGCCGATAGACAAATAGCCAAGTGATAGACAAGCTCTCCAGAATCTGCCAAAGGACCCAATTGAGGCAAGATGTAAATGATCTCTTCTTCCGTGAGCATTGCAAGGTGTCTGCGAACAGTCTTTGGACTCAATCCAGTAGAGTGACAAAGTTGTTTAAAGGAAAATTTCGGGTCATCAATTAGTGCATCGATTATCTGCCAGTCAATTGTAGCTAAGTGTTTATGATGGTGGCGACGGTCTCCCAAAGAGTCTACAAGCTTCTGTCCGACAACAACGTTTGCCTAGCTTGGAGTCAATTGGACACTATACAGACTCCGCCTGAACTGACTTCTGATTTCTTGTGCTTGTGCTTCATAGGAGACAGGACCATTGAAGAAAAAGACTTTGGCAGAATACAGAAGGATCAACTTAAAGAGCTCAAGGTGTGGTCGGGCAGGGTTGACAGCATCAGGGATGATGCTAAGTTTGCAATTGTAGCTGCTAAGCACCACTATGCCGGCTTTGGTCCTGCTACTGCAAACTCATTTAGAAAGATGGTCGGTTTGAAGCAAGCAGTCTGGGAAGAATTGAAGCAGAATAAATTGTGATGGCGAGTTTGAAGAAGGAATGCATTTTGGTATTATGTTCAGACAGATATTTCACTGGGCCTCAGAAGTGTTTCTTCATTTGATTATCAAGCCAATCACAAACAAATATGAGGTCTTTCATGATCCTCATCCTCGCCTTCGCAACTCCTTCAAGTCTCTTGATCCATTCGTAGGCTTGTTCAGCTTCTGACAGATTGTGGAAGAAAATGTTGCACATCAGGACAGATTGCGTTACGGCGGCGAATGCCGTGTTTTCGAATCTTGAGATGATGCTTTTTGCCGCTGAAGACCTCTTCTCCCCGTAGGAATAAAAGATCAAGAAGTTGCCGGTCGTCCCTACCAATTGTCTAAAGTTCGGGAGACCCATAAGGAAGAAAGCTCTGCGTTCCGTGAGTAGAGTGAGCCTCCTATTGACTGTACGAGTCGTTACTCTCGCCTCTTTCGCGATCTCGGAAAGGTTCTTCCTCGGATCGTCTCTTATTGCCCAGATTATTTTCCAGTCCGTTCCTGAAAGCTTCAAGTCACAGGGTGGAAGATAACTATTCAGCGCCGTGAAATCGCGCGTCCCGCACATAGTGCAAATGAGCTGAATCTTCCTTGACAGAGCCTCGCCAGGTTCAGTGTAAAACATAACAAAGAGGCCCCTTCCATCAAAGCTTGTAATCACGATCACACCTTCAAGCAGCTTTAACTGCGAGAGAATCTCTTCCTTTCTCTCAGCATTGCTCACTTCCAGGTCTACGTAGGCATCCATGCACCCAATCAAATTAGGGTGAATTACTGCGCGCCATCCTTGGATGGCACCTAG
>CAYXGH010000202.1:0-2705 GCA_964464485.1 uncultured Nitrososphaera sp. | reverse complement strand
GGCAATAGTTTATAACATTAATGATTTCGCTATTGCCACATAGTAGAGATTCCACGATGGACCCGCTAGACAAGACCATTCTTGCTAACCTGTATTCTAGCATGTTAGATCCTTCAATTCCACCATATGTCAGGCTAAAGACTCGTCTGCCCATAAGCGAAGAATTCTACAATTCCATGGTAAGCCGTCTTGTCAAAATTGGCCTAGTCGAAAAATCTGACCCGACCAAGCTTACATTTATCGGCCGTGACGCACTAAAGGTCGTTCTTGTAGGAGGAGTTTTTGATCTCATCCACCCTGGTCACATTCATACGCTCAAGGCTGCAAAAGCAGAGGGTGATGTGCTTGTCGTAGTGGTGGCAAGGCAGTCGACCGCTCAGAAGATAAAGAAATATCGAAAGATCTACCATGATGAAAAGCTTCGCAGAGACCTAGTGACTTCGCTTAATTTTGTCGATTTAGCACTAATCGGCAAAGAGGGCACACTTTACGACACAGTCGAATATGTCAAGCCAAATGTGATCGCACTTGGCTATGACCAGGCGCACAGCGAAAAAGACATTGCCGAGAACTGCAAGAAACGCAACCTAAATGTCCAGGTTATAAGGCTGTCAACTCCAATACCCGGATCAAAGAGTTCAAAATTAAAGGAAGAACTGGGCGATTCAATCTACGGCATCTAAGCAAGCCGCACCTGCACCTTTATTCTGTCACCGTTTTTGATGCCTGCTGCCTGCTTGATTGATATCGGCGCTATCACTTCAAGCATGCTATCATCATAATGTGTGCGTTCAAGCACAAGGACAGCAGCATTATCTATTGCGCCGTCATTTATGGTTGCGCGATAGCACTTGACCCAGCCGTAAGTACGTATGCCATCACTAAAACCATTGATGAATATGGACGGATGCTTACCAAGTTCGAGCCGGCCATTCATGTATATCTGATCAGTTAGCCGGACATTTAACGTCCCAGGATACGGCTCATATCCTAATTTTTCTCTGAATTGTATCCTATAGCCCTCCAGTGACATGTAGTAGGCCCCTTCCCCCATACCAGAAATGACATTGCCCTCGAAATCCATTGTCGTAGGTGCAGATTCAAGGGCAGCTCTCAACGACAAATAGAGACTCTGTATCTCAGAATAGCCTTTGTCTGTGACCTTGACTGCATATTTTTGCCCTTTCTTCAGACGCTCGATGTAGCCGGAGGTTTCCAAGTCAAGCAGGTGCTTCGAGGCTGCCTGTTGTGACCTGCCGATACCCTTACCAAGTAGCGTGGTTGTTACCTCGACAAAATTGTGGCGGGCCCCTTTTGAAAGGAGCTCGATCAACGTCAATATGTGCTGTAGCTTGATTTCAGGCATTTATCCTTACTAGTTACTTATGCCAATGTCACCAAATGTCCTGATTCGGATATCTGCTGGCTTTTTCAAGTCTGTCATCCGATGTCCTACAATGTACTCGATACCTGCCTTATCGGCTGCATCGACCAGCCTCTGGGTGACAATACCGTCTATTACCAACAGCTTGCCCCCCTCTGCGCTATTAAGCCTCTTGATGACTTCCGACACTGGGACCTTGAGCAGAGTATTCATAGAGCCATCTAGCACTACAGCCTCAAGCGTTTCATTTATTTGAGGATAAACATTGCGGACTGCAGAGAGTATCTCTGCACTGTCCTCAACCAGCGCCTCTTTGGATGGTTGCGCTGACTGTAGTGCTTCTTGCTGTCGTGTATGTGGAGCGCGGTAATCCTCTTGTGGCTCCCTTTCTCTCCTATAATTCCTCCTCTCGTAATGGTGCTGCTGTTGATGATGAGGGGGTTGGTGGGGAGGATATACCGGCTGTTGAATAGATGGTACTTCCGGCGAGAACGCGTCCTTCAAGATTTCAGCTATCTCAAGCGGAGTGCATTCCTCCACCTCCTTACCCGGCGGAGCCCTAAGCACCTTGTCTATCTTGACGACTCCGTGCAGCTCCTTCAGTATGAGGTCCCCTGCCCGATCGCCGTCAAGAAATGCCACTACACGCTTGCCTTCTGTAAGTTTTGTCACAGATTCGTCGATCCTTGCACCTTCTATTGCAATGGCATTGTCATAACCTGCGCGCAGAAGATTGACGACGTCTGCTCTTCCTTCCACCAGTATTATCCAAGCAGAGTCAAAGACTCCTGTGCCGCAGGCTAGCTGTGCTTTTCCAAAGCTTGTGAGCTTGCCGGGCTTGCTTGCATCATAAACATCCTTGAGCATCTCGTCTCCCTCGCTTATAGTTCTGGTAGCCCAGTCTTGCACTATCTTCTTAGCGCGGTCTACTATGACCTTCTTCTTTATTGCTCGAATGTCATCGATTCCAACTAGACCGAACTTAGCCGGAAACGGCCCCACCTTGTCAATACTCTCTATTGCTGCCGCAATTAGCGCGGCAGTAGAGATGTCTGTACTCATAGGTATCAGGGCATCACCCTTAGTCATGTTGCCCTTAGTTTCCACGTTTACTTCAATTCTTCCAACCTTGGATACTTTTTGTAATTCATTGAGGTTCATTTCTGGTCCGAGGAGGCCCTCTGTCTGTCCAAAAATAGCACCAATAATATCGGCTTTCTCAACCAAACCATCAACTTCAAATTTTAACTTAACATGATATTTTACTATACCTGTGGTGGGCAATTTCTTTCATAACCTCGCAGTTTGCTGGTATCTAGCT
>CAYXGH010000201.1:0-2715 GCA_964464485.1 uncultured Nitrososphaera sp. | reverse complement strand
ATTGCTCCAAGTACTAAAGGTGCTGCCAGACGCTATTATACATCCGCTCTCATTGTATAAAAAGTAGATATACACCAACACCATGTTTCCCTGATGGCAATGAAGGCGATATTTATAACAGGAACTGCAGGGTCTGGGAAATCCCTCCTTACCTCTAGGTTACTCCAGTGGTACAAGGATAATGGCGCCTACCCCGTTACGCTTAACCTTGACCCTGGCGCAGTCAACCTGCCTTATGAGCCAGATATTGATGTACGCAATTATGTTGACATTGCCACTTTGATGGAGAGCTACGGGCTTGGTCCCAACGGCTCACTTATAATGGCAAGTGACATGATTGCGACAAAGTTGGATGAGATCCAGAAGGAGGTGGATGAGCTGAACCCCGATTACCTGATAGTGGACACTCCTGGCCAGATAGAGCTCTTCGCGTTCCGAGCAAGTGGTCCATATTTTGCTGTAAACCTCCATGCGGACAACAAGTCGACGATATTTGCCTTCGATGGGATATTAGTGTCATCCCCGATCAACTTTGTGTCTATATCGCTCCTTGCGTTGTCTGTCAAACTGCGGTTGAAAATGGCTCAGATAAATGTGCTTACAAAGCGCGATCTTGTAATAGACAAGCTAAAAAATATCATGGAATGGGCGGGCTCGAGTATGGCACTTGAACATATTCTCAATAGCGAAAAAGATGCTGAGTATTCTCTCTTGACTAAAGATCTGGCGCGCAGCATAAGCAAAGGTGGCTTCGCCCAGAGCCTCATAGCTGTTTCCAGCATCACGATGAGTGGCATGGTCAACCTAGCTGCCGCCCTTGCTCGAATCCTTAATCAGGGGGAGGACATTTAGGTGGCTATGAAATCGTGTAGCGCGGCTGCCCCATGCTCAACTGCAAACTTAGGGCCAGGATACGATGTGTTTGGCCTTGCGCTAGATGCACTTGAAGATAAAGTCAAAGTAAGTAGGACATACCCTGGCGGCGGAAGAATAACTATCAAGAACAGCGATCAAGCGATTCCATCAATGCCTGAATCAAACTCTGCTGGCCTTGTAGTAAAAAAGATGATGCAGGATTTTGAGATCAGCGATAGCACAGAGATCGAGGTCACAAAAGGTGTGCCGTCTGGCTATGGTGTTGGCAGCAGCGCCGCTTCAGCAGCAGCTGCTGCCATGGCATTTAACGGACTTTATGACCTAAAGATTGACAAGAACAGGCTTGTAGAATATGCTGCAGAAGGCGAGGTGGCAAGCGCCGGCACAAAGCACTATGATAACGTCTCTGCTTCTTTGCTGGGTGGCTTTGTGATTTGCCGTATTGCCAGAGACAGGCTGCAGTTCACAAGGCTAGAGCCTCCCAAGGACCTCGTCCTTGTTGTTGCAGTTCCATGCCTAGAAGTGCCAAAGAAAAAGACAGAGGTGGCAAGGAGCGTCCTTCCAAAGGTGGTGCCGCTCAAAGATGTCGTTCACAATATTTCTGGCGCAGCCACAATAGTTGCAGGCTTTGCGCTAAAGGATGTGGAAACAATAACGAGAGGAATAGATGATGCTATCATCGAGCCAGCAAGAAAGCATCTGATACCCGGCTACGATAGCGTCAAACAGAACGCTATTTCTGCAGGTGCGCTTGCAGTCACAATAAGCGGTGCTGGGCCTTCCATGATAGCATTTCTGAAAACAAACAAAAATGCAAAGATGGTAGCCGCCGCCATGGCCAAGGGGTTCAAAGAGACAGGCGTAGAGAGCAGGACGTTTGTTTGCCGGGCTAGCAAGGGTGCTCGACTTTTGGCATAGTAGATTCTACTTTTTGCTCTTGCTGAGGAAAGCGGACATCATTTTCTGTCTGTCTTCGTGAGCAAAGCAGAGCGCCCAACCATAGATCTCAAGCCTAAGTCCTGTCTCTAGATCTGTGTCCATTCCCCTGTTTATCAGCTTCTTGCTAACCTTGACTGCGACGAAACTGTTCTTCGCTATCTCCTTTGCAAGTGCAGTGCACTCGTCCACCAGCTTCTTGTTTAGTATCTTGGCTATTTGACTCGCCCTTTCCTTTTCCTTTACCGCGTCACCTTTGGGCACTTCTGGTGGAAGTTTATCGTCAGGTCCTAGGCTGATTACCTTGTTAACAAGCCCTATCTGGTAGGCCTCATCTGCCATTATCATTTTGCCCGTAAATATTAGCTCCTTTGCCTTCGCCGGACCTATGAGCCGCATCAGGCGTTGTGTTCCGCCCCATCCTGGAGGTATGCCTATTGTCACTTCGGGCTGTCCTATCTTGGCGTTGCTTGAAGCGATCCTGATGTCGCAGGCCATTGCAAGCTCGCAGCCGCCGCCAAGAGCAAAGCCGTTTACTGCAGCAATGACTGGCTTTTCCAGCCGGTCTATTCTATTTATTACGTCTTGAGCGAAAGTGGCGTACCTTTCTGCCTGCATCGGATCGATGTTGACCATGTAAGAAATATCTGCGCCTGCACAGAATGAGCGCTCACCGGCGCCGGTAATAACTACTACTTTAATGCTGTCGTCAGCTGCAAGAATATCAATCATCTTTGAAAGCTCAGATATAACGTCTACATTCATGGCGTTGAGTGCCTCTGGTCTATTTATTCTTAGAATTGCAATGTCACCCTGTGGTTCAAGCTGAATGTACTTCATGGTAGACATATTGTGAGAGTAGGCAGCATTCCTTTTCAATAAAATCTTATTGGTCTTGACGAG
>CAYXGH010000200.1:0-2725 GCA_964464485.1 uncultured Nitrososphaera sp. | reverse complement strand
GTCTACCCGGCCAGCGGATCCTCTGGTTCTGTTATTTAAATTATGCACAAGATTGCCTATTTAAGGTTGGTCAGCTGATCATGGTTAGGTACACATCTGTACGGACTACTTACCGGAAGACGCCTTATGCAAACAAAGATCGTATTGACAAGTGAGTCAGCGGATGTGATATTGATCTCACATATTCTTGACGAGTAGATAAACTAGACTAGCTGAGAATGGTGCTCTACAGCAAGATAGTGACATGTAAGTAGTTCAGTAGGATTGGCATGATGCGGATGCACGGCCTTATCTCAAAACAATGTTTTCCTAACAGGCGGGTTCGACTTCTCAGTAGATGATGTTATTGATACAACAACTATGCACTCTAAAAGCTCGATGTGTATATCCCAAATGCAATATCTAGTCTAGAGCCAGAAGGCAGAAAAATGATCAACTTTGTAGATCAAGCTGATAATCATAGCCAATGCAGTTTGCCTATATGTAACACCTGCAGCATAACAACTGCAGACAAGAATCTATGATAATTTGCACTTCCATTTAATTTTCTATAGATGAATTGTAATAGATAAAACTGGTGTGCTATACATACAATCTTTATAAGTCTTATTCGTTTATGCCCACTATGATTCTGACTGTTTATGTTGTCACTGCATTACTTGCCACTGCTGCCTTCGTTATTGTTGGCTATGGAATCAACAATGGCATGGCGGCAGCCTCGATAACCACTCAGCAGCAGTCATCATCTATGGTGAGTGAGCAGCATTCAAGCGATAGTGACACCTCGATAACCACGCAGTCATCAAACCAGTTACAGTCGAGCTCTACCAGTAGCTCAGTTATAACTAGCGAAAGCAGTAGCGGTGAGGGTGTCTCTTCTTCAAGCAGGATAGTAAGCATGACAGGTAACGGTAATCTTCAAATAGATAGGCAATCATCAGGCAAGATTGCAAGCTCTCGTCTCAACCTCACAAGTGGTGAAGTGGAAGCCGTCCTCTTTGGCGACTGGTCTTTAAATGGCACATCAGGATTTGTCGACAATTTTATCTACAAACCCTCAAACGGTACTGCCCCTATAGAATATAAAATGGGCGGGCTTGAGCTGCATTCCCTTAATCAGATAAATGACAATCTAGTGCTGGCAGGTACAATAGATGTTGCCTCAAACAGCACAGCTGTGCTGCAAGATGCTCCTGTCACGATAATGATCCAAAACGGCATACTGGCTGTAGGATTTGGAAACACGACTCAGGCTACTGATCTCTTCGGAGGGATTCCGATAATTGGATTTGAACAATAGGGGACAGGCAAAGTTACATTTAGGGGTTTAAGTCTAGGCCTAACATCTATGAATTCAGATCTTAAAGCTGGGTTCACTAGGCTGCTCAGGTCATTTGATGATAACCCTGACGACGTCGTCCAGATCACAAGAGCATTTGGACTTGCAACCAAGGCCCATAAGGGACAGCATTCTATGAATAAATATGAACACTATGTTGGTCATTCCCTGAGAGTTGCACTCATTCTGGCTGAAGAGCTCAAGATACCTGATATTGATCTTGTATGCGCTGCGCTATTGCATGATGCGCGGATATCTGATGACGATCTGAAAGAGTTTGGAGAGCGGGTATATTCTACATTGAGCGCTATTGATTCATGGGCCAAAGAAAAGGCCTCAGAAGAATACTTTGCCAGCATGACGAAAGCGTCCAAGGATACCCGGTACATCAAACTGGCAGAGCGGCTGGATGATATCCGAAGCATGAAGGGACAGAGTTTCAAGGATAAGGTGACAAGATACAAAGAAGAGACTCAAAAATATGTCGTCCCTATTGCGATTGCAACTGACGATAAGCTGGCATTCAAACTCTCAGTCGCGCTTTATGAACTAAAATGATGGACGGGGCACGCATCTGCCATCTGGCCCTTCTTTATGTTTTCTCCAGTGCTTGCCGCACCCGATGAGCCTGTGCTCTGTGCATCCACAGATAGGGCAGCTCCTTATCTTTTCTTCTACTTCTTTCATACCTCACCATATAACTACATAGGTATTATTTGAGGTTAAGGTCAGAGAGACACATCATCCCTGTTTGTATGATCCAACTAAAGAGGCAATCAAAAGATTTGGAAAATAGATGTCTGCTTCTGTTTGTGTATGATATAACAAGCTGTACTATCTAAAATATTTTATTGTATAAGAATAGTTGTTGCATCATATAGCTGTGAATGCAATCATAATATGCAATTACCTATTGCTTTCTTTGATCTCTAGAACATCTAGAGCAGGTACATTATGCCCCCTGAAACAAGCGTCACAAACTCCACGCCGGCAAGCTCTTTTGCCCTCGCCACTACTGCATTGAGCCACAGGCTGTCTATGCCCTGACTCCAGATCGTGACCTTTTTGTAGTGTCTCTGCATCCCATGGAAAAAACCAATGCATTCCTCTACTGTGCTGTTGGGATATTTCTGACCCACTTCTTCAACCACTGTTTTGGCCTCTGCCGGCAAATACAGGATAGTAAGCGTTGGAAAAGGGATCGCAGCCGAAGATGACAAAGAGGAATCATCGTCCAACATTTTATCTCAACTACCGACTGCGCTTATATCATGATTTCGAAAACATGTTTGTGTATTTGTAAACCCTGTAACCTTACACACTCTTGTATTATCTCCTAACAAACTTTTATAAAAAGAAGCCATTCATAATAGTTTTACCCAATCT
>CAYXGH010000199.1:0-2780 GCA_964464485.1 uncultured Nitrososphaera sp. | reverse complement strand
AAGTGCATCCTAAACTATTGACAGTCAAAGGGCATATCTTAAGTTAACAGAGCCCTTGTAGCCTTCCCGGGGGAATTTCATACCCATCACCCTCGTCGTGCTATCTTCCATTCTTGCAAACTTGTCCACAATGTTCCAGTTCTTCTTGATGATTTCTGCTACTGCTTCGGGCACTTTTTCGCGCCATTCTCCGTCTCTGTCACCACCTTCAACCACCTGCCGATAGAGCTTTGCCCTGATCGATGATGCGGAAACTTCAAGCCTGTCAGCTTTGAGTGGGTTGAGCCTATATGCCTTGAGCATAAGCCGCTCGGCCTTGTCGCCGGTGTATGACACGAACTTTTCCTCATTTATCTGTGTAATTATCTGGTTGCGGAGTTCCCATGACCGTGACGAAAGAAGCGGCGGCATGTACTTGCTGTACGGCGCGTAGAAAGTATAATCTGGAAGCACTGTGACAGAGTCACAAAAGACAGATTCAACCATCTGCTTCCGCAGCTGATACGAAAACGGGAGGCTCTTTGTGTTTACCTCCTGCCCTTCTTTAATAAAGCGCACTGGGAAAATGTAGACGCGATAGTCCTTTTTGAGCCTTGAGATTATTGATTTGTGAGCATTAGTCATCGGGTTTAGATGCACAAGATAGATTGCGGCGGCAGCAGTAGTAGTAGTGCTCATGATTTAACTTGGATAGTACAAGAAAGAGATAATAATAAAAAGTAAAAGAAAGAGCAGGCCTAGCTTTTCCTTATCTCGATTTCAATCGTAGAGACGTTTCTCGTCCTGCCGTCCTCCGATTGGACTGTCTCAGATCCAATCCTTACGTCACCTATCTTGTATCCTGCATTTTCCATCCTCTTCAGCGTGATCTGCGATACGTCTACTGCTCGTCCAATGCTCAGGCCCCTTGCCTTGATTGTAACCTGAGGCTGGTTGGCCAACTGGATCAGAGTTGACGTAACATATGTCATGAGCGGTTTCTTGCCAATGTATATTGTGTCGTGGGGTCCTTCTCTGCGGGGGGTTGTCTGTTCTTGTGAGGGTTGTGGTGGTTCTGACATGGATGGGTTAAAGCCTTAGGGATAATTTAAGTCAACGGTCAACAAAGCATCTTTCTTTAACTCCACTCTTAACCCTTTTGTGATTATCACTAGCGATGTATTATAGAGAGAAATATGTAAGGCAGGCATATGCGTACTGGTATCAGTTGCGTTTGTTTGGCAAGAGAGGAGGCAGTAACAAGTGGAAGGCAGAATATGACGATACACTCTACAAGATCTATGATTGGAGTGGCAACCTTGCAGGTTACCTGTTCCCAGCATACAGCGATATCGAGCCCAAAGATGAAGAAATTATTGTTGAGCTGAATAGAATCCACGCCCAAGTCACGGAAGGGACACTTTTGCTACCGATGGTAAAGCTTAACCTGCTTGATAACAATGAAGGAATGGATATTGACTATGTTATTTCTTCACTTCAAGCAAACACAGAGAGAACCAACAGGTGGAAAGAGTGGTTGCACGATAACGCTGAACCATTCAGTATTGCAGATTCTGCGGTGTATACTGCAAGGGAAGATCGCAACATGCTTTCAATAGCTCTTGGCATCGTTGAAACGTTTAATCTAGGTGAAAAGGAAGTACGCAACTTTTTATCTCCATTGCTTGACAAGCTGCATGAAGACGGTCTTCTCTGATTTTTATATATATGAAGGCGCTCCTGTGATATGCAAGCATGAAGATCCAGTTTGCACATCACCTAGTCTGTCTCCAACACACCGACAAGCAGTTACGCCTCCACCTTGAGAGCCTTGAAATGGATGGGGCGAACGAGTGTATGGAGGGATTTCTGAGATGCAAAGAGTGTGGCACAAAATACCCTATAATACATGGCGTGGCAATAGTAGTCAAGGACTTCTTTTCCTATGCTGCAGGCCGACTGCAGATGTACGGAAAGTGGCTAGTGGACAGCAGGACAAAAGAGATGAAGCAGTTTTTGAAGGAGAGCGGATCAAGACTTTCGCCGGGCTCTGCATCAAATGACAGATACGAAGAGGGGGGCAACTGGTTCGTCCCTTACAGATGGACTCAGTACGAGCATTCTGTAGAAGATAGGCTGCTCAAGTCGCTCCGGTGGCGATTGAAGCCAAATGAAGTTTACAACAGGATAGTGCATAGCATCAACCCCAAGATGGATGGGGTTGCACTTGACATGGCATGTTCAATGGGCTACAGTACTATGCTCCTTGCTCAAAAGTATGCGTTTGCAATTGGCATAGATATCTCCTTTTCATTCATCCGCGAAGCTAGAAAAAAGATGTACGAATTAAAACGTGGAAATGTTGAGTTTTGTGTATCTGACTTGCTGAATACGCCATTCAGCCCCAGCAAGTTTGACCTGATACTTGCATTGAACCTGCTTGAGCTCGTGGATCCGGAAAAGCTTCTGGCGTCAATACACTGGCTACTTAAACCTCATGCCGATATGATAATTGCTGATCCGTATGATTATAACCGCGATCTACCAGCGGAAAAGATCTACAATGCACAATCTTTCCGCAGGCTCTTGGAAAATTCAGGCTTTGAAATAGGGGAAAAGAGCAGCAAGAATGAATCATTTATCCCATGGGTTCTCAAAATAAATGAGCGAGCATACCTATTCTACTTTGTAGACTATATCAAGGCTAAAAAGCTGTCGAAGCAGAAATTTTAATAATACAACCAAATCAAACATATCCATATGCCAACAGCATACGTCCTTATCAATTGCGACTTGGGTTC
>CAYXGH010000198.1:0-2792 GCA_964464485.1 uncultured Nitrososphaera sp. | reverse complement strand
CATCAAAATATTCTATGAAAAGAATTCAACTCGACGCTACATGCCGCATTTTCTGCCAATCCTTATTGCTCGATTATAATTTTACAGAGGAAAACAGTCCTTCATGGTAAATATCCTACAACAGCAATTTTTCCTTGCATAACAAAAAATTGAGGAGAAAATTACAATTCATATTCTCACATTGTGCTTTACCCTTTCTCATAATGCTTTATAAAAGTAAATTTTTATAACTCAATGAACTGCCATGACTCTGTAGTCATGTGGTCAAGTGTGGTGCTATTTGTACTCACTTTTGCTGTCTTTGGACTTTTGCTGGGATTTGCAGCAGTTTACGATACTAACCAAGAGGGGCAGATGGGCGACGGCGCCGAGATACGTCAAAACGTAAGTGACAATGCGACACAAGGCAGTCAGTCTAGCATCCCTGATGTTAATGAAGAAAGCGGGTAGTAAGAAAGTGCCCCCCAACCGCATTTCTTACTTTTTTAATTTCTTTGCCAAAAGCTCTGGCACCTCTGCTGGACGCTTTGCAACTGGTACGTTTGCCTTTGCATAGTTGGCGACTTTTGATTCTGCAGACCCATAGTTGCCATACACTATTGCGCCAGCATGGCCCATTCTCTTCTCCTTCGGAGCTGCTCGTCCTGCTATATATGCGATAACAGGCTTGATGAAGTTTGTCCTTATAATGTACTGAGCCAATTGCTCCTCGGCGTCTCCGCCTATCTCACCTACTACCACAATTGAGTCAACATATGCTCTGTCTCTAACAAGGTCAAACGCCTCAATAAGGTTTGTACCATTGATTGGATCACCTCCAATTCCAAGGCACAGCCTCTGCCCAAAGCCCTTGCTTGTTAGGTTGTATGAGACTTCATACATCAACGTTCCGCTGCGGGAAAATACTACTGTGTTCCCTGCCTTGAAGGGCTGGGCGGGCATAATCCCTACCTTCATTATTTCTGGCACAATGACGCCAGGAGTGTTTGGTCCAATCATCCTCGCACCCTTTTTCCTTGCATAGTGTACAATTTTTATTGTGTCTATGATTGGGATATGCTCAGGTATTGCGACTAGCAACTTAATACCGCTGTCAAGCGCTTCAATGGCAGCCTTGAGGAAAAATGGTGCAGGGACGAAAATTCCAGATACTTGTGCCCCTGTAGCCTTAACAGCTTCAGTCATTGTGTTGTACACCGGTACGCCTTCAAAATTCTGCCCACCTTTGCCTGGAGTCACGCCTGCTGCAATGTTTGTGCCATATGCCTTCATGAGCCTGCTGTGCGTCGATCCATAGCTGCCGGTGATACCCTGTATTATCACAGGCTTTCTGCCAAAGTCCTTGTCTTCCTTGGTCCCAACAAGTATATCAAAGATGTTGAACGTTTTTTCCAAAGTCTTTGTCATTTTGATGATCCTCTATTGTTGTTTTTGTTTACTGCCGCCGCAACTGCAGATTGTATTGCCTCTTCCACTGTATTATAGAGCTTTGCCCTGCTACCATGGAGCATTTCTCTTGCCTTCTCAGACTCAGCCCCAGAGATCCTTGCAAATACAGGGACATTTATCAGGTTGTTCTTGTATGCATCCAGTATAGCCTGCGCGACAAGGTTGGTCCTCACGATGCCCCCAAATAGGTTCACGAGTATCACTTCAATCCTCTTGATCTTGCTTATCACTTTTAGTGCCTCATAGATGGTCTCAGTAGTGGCCCTTCCGCCAAAGTCCAAGAATGCTCCGGCCTTGCCCCCAGCGTCCGAGATAATATCAACTCCGACCTTGCCCCCAGCGTCTGATACCATGTCAAGAGTCGACATTACAAGGCCTGCTCCATTGCCAATGATAGCTATGTTTCCGTCTAGCTCGACAAGAGAAAAGCCGCTAGCTTCGGCCTGCTTTTCAAGCTCTGACACATGCTCGTACTTTTTGAGCTCTGGATGCCGGAACATTGCATTATCATCAATTATCACTTTCGCGTCAAGGGCCACAAGAGAACCATCTTGTAGAATCGCAACAGGATTTATCTCTGCTAGCTCTGCCTCTTTTTCATTTACCAGCTTTGATAGCTTGGTTGTAAAGTCCACAAAAGAAATGATAGTTTCTCCTGTCAGACCCAGTTTTGTGGCCGTCTCCTCGGCCTCTTGAGGACTCAGACCTTCGATTGGCAAGTCAACTATTACTTTGCTCCCAGCATTTTCAATGTCAATGCCACCTTCAGCGGAAGATATTATCGAGTAACATCGCTTGCTCCTGTTCAGGAAGAGCGATAGGTACAATTCTTTCTTGATATCGACCATTTCTTCAAGTAGGATCCCGCGCGGAAATTCTCCCTTGACTTCTTTGTGCAATAGCTCATTGAACTTGGGCTCAAGCTCGGCTTCAGTTTTACATTTGACAATAGCCCCTGCCTTGCCCCTTCCACCCACTGTGAGCTGCGATTTGATTACGAGCGGGTAACCAAGTTTGTTGCCACCTTCTCTTGCTTCATTTATCGTGTGAGCAAGATATGACCTTGGTACCCTGATTCCAAATTCATCAAAAAGCTCCTTTCCTTGGTATTCTAGCAGTCTCATATTTTGAGCAAACAATCTATTATCGCTATTTATAAATCAAATTACTGTTTGTTATTAAAAATATCAACAACAATCATAAGATATCACGATTCAGTGAGATACATTAAGAGATGTGTCTTTTGAATTACTTTTCAAAAGAGTTGGGCCATAGCAGAATGGAATCGAACCAGATAAGCGTTCCCGTAACTTGCTTAAGTTCTTGCAGGTCATAATTTTCTA
>CAYXGH010000197.1:0-2796 GCA_964464485.1 uncultured Nitrososphaera sp. | reverse complement strand
TCGCAGAAGGGCGAAAAAAGCGGGGTATAAAATTGAACTACCCAGAATCGATAGCATACATAGCTAACTATATAGTAGAAGGAGCCCGTGAAGGTAAAACTGTTGCAGATCTAATGCAATCGGCAAGGACAGTATTAAAAAAGGCTGATGTTATGGCTGGAGTCCCAGAGCTTATTCATACAGTTCAGGCAGAGGCCACGTTCCCAGATGGAACCAAGTTGGTCACAGTGCATGATCCCATTCAATAGGTGAATAATGAATATGGTGAAAAAGAAACAAGTTTTAAAAAAAAGAGAACAACTAGGAGCGGAAGAAGAAGCACAAGAAAAAAGGAGGTTGGAAGAGCTTTGATCCCTGGTGAATATGTTCTATCCTCAGATCCTGTGATTTGTAATGAAAATAGAAAAACTATCAAAGTAACCGTCAAGAATACAGGAGATAGGCCATGCCAAATCGGATCACATACGCACTTCTTTGAGGTCAACAGGGCTATGGAGTTTCCAAGGGAGAAGACTTTCGGCTACAGACTGAACATTCCCGCAGGAACTTCTATAAGATTCGAACCTGGCGACTCAAAGGAGGTAGAATTGTGTGAATTAGGTGGAAAGAGGATCTGCTTTGGGTTCAATGGTCTGACCATGGGCAGCCTTAGTTCTAGCATAATGAAGAATGCAGCACTTGAGAAAGCCCGGACACGTGGCTTCAGGGGAGCATAGGAGAGGAGGAAAGAAAGAATATGGTTCTCAAATTAACACGCAAACAATACACAGACCTATTTGGCCCAACGACCGGTGACAAAATGAGACTTGGGGATACAGACCTTCTAATTGAGGTAGAAAAGGATCTGATAACACCTGGAGATGAGTGTGTCTTTGGCGGCGGCAAGACCTTGAGGGATGGCCTTGCTCAGGCATCTGGTGTCACCAACAGTAATGGCGCGCTAGATTTCGTAATAACAAACGCAGTAGTTCTTGACCCTATATTGGGTATCGTCAAAGCCGATATTGGAATCAAGGACGGCAGGATAGCTGGAATAGGCAAGGCTGGCAACCCGTATACTATGGACAAGGTAAATTCGAATATGGTGGTCTCGGCATGCACCGAAGCTACTGCAGGTGAACACACTATATGCACCCCAGGGCACTGGGACAATCACGTGCATATGATCAGTCCTCAGCAATACATAGATGCTATAGGCAATGGCATAACAACTATGGTCGGTGGCGGAACAGGCCCGGCAGATGGAACAAATGCGACGACTTGTACACCTGGTGTATTCAATATTAGCAGAATGATGGAAGCCGTTGAAGATATACCCTTGAATTGGGGATTCTTGGGAAAAGGCAACGATTCCCATCCATCTCTAGCGACACAGCTAGAACAAATAGAAGCAGGTGCGTGTGGACTAAAGGATCATGAAGACTGGGGCACCACAGCTGCAGTTCTTGACGCATCCCTTAGGGCATGTGACGCAACAGATACGCAGTTAGCCATACATACAGACTCGATTAATGAATGCGCCTATGTACAGGACTCAATCGATGCGATAGATGGAAGAACTCTGCATACATATCACACAGAGGGCGCAGGAGGAGGTCATGCTCCAGACATCATGAAAATTGCCGGAGAACAATTTGCATTGCCATCTTCGACCAACCCCACTAGGCCCTATACCCGGAATACTATTGATGAGCACTTGGACATGCTGATGTTCTGTCATCACCTAAATCCCGCAGTTGCTGAAGATGTGGCATTTGCAGAGTCTAGAATTCGTGCAGAAACAATAGCAGCAGAAGACGTTCTGCATGATGAAGGAGTAATCAGCATGTACTCATCCGACAGCCAGGCAATGGGCAGAATTGGCGAAGTAGTAATCCGTGCTTGGCAAACAGCTGACAAGATGAAAAAGATGAGGGGTAAATTAAAGGAAGAAACCGGCGATAATGATAATTTCAGGGCAAAGAGATACGTAGCAAAGACAACGATAAACTGTGCGATCACACAAGGTGTTACTGAGGATCTTGGCTCCCTAGAAGTAGGAAAAATAGCTGACCTTGTCATGTATCCTACAGCCTTCTTTGCGGCCAAACCAAAAATGGTGATTAAAGGAGGATTCATAGCATGGTCTGTAATGGGTGATCCAAACGCTTCTATCCCGACGCCTGAACCCGTATACTATAGACCCATGTTTGGAGCGCTTGGCAAAGCAGTACAGAAGACTTCCTTTACCTTGACTTCCAAGCGGGCTGTAGAGTTAGGCGTGCCTGAAAAACTTGGTCTTGAGAAAGGCATGCTGCCTGTCAAAAACTGTAGAAATATCAGCAAGAACGACATGATATGGAACGACGCAACACCTAAGATCGATATAGACCCAGAAACCTATGAAGTGAAGCTGGACGGTAAGATAGCTACGGTAGACCCTGCAAACGAGCTAGCACTGGCACAAAGATACTTTATGGCATAACGACGATACTGGCAACCCAAGCAGGCTTGTTATTCAGCTTGCCTGCAGACTTTTCTTTCTTTTTTCTCATTGAAATACCTTTATCTGGATCTCTTCTGCTCTTCTATTCATGTCAACAAACCCTAATTTTGGCGTGTGGCGGCCAATGGCCGAAAATGTTGAATTCAATGCGCTAGAGTCCAATTCTAACGCAGTAATGGCCGTTGCTGACACAGTGAGGACTACCCTTGGACCAAAGGGACTTGACAAGCTGCTTATAGATCAGGCAATGAATCGGCATGTGTCAAATGATGGCGTTACAATACTGCTTTCACTTAAAGCCATTCACCCGG
>CAYXGH010000196.1:0-2799 GCA_964464485.1 uncultured Nitrososphaera sp. | reverse complement strand
AATCAACTATCCGTCTGATAACTACCTTACGAGACAGGATGCATCCAATGATAACTTTACAGCAACTTTATTGAACCAGTTTTTTCCTTACTTCCAGACTCAACCTGTCAAATCCTATCACCAATGCAAGCAAAACCAACAAGGCCATGGCAACCTTGTCAAAACTAAACGATTGCAGATAAAGGAATAGGTAAAATCCTATTCCGCCCGCGCCAACCAATCCCAGGATTGCTGCATGCCGGATGTTGTATTCGATCATAAAAAAGAAGTTGTTCACAATATGCGGCAGAACCTGCGGCAAAATTGCGTGGATAAAGATTTGTGTGTTGTTAGCTCCTACTGCAACTACCCCTTCCACAGTATCCATGTCAATCGACTCTATTGCTTCGTAGTAGAGCTTTCCAAGATATCCAAGTGTGTAAAAAATCAGTGCAAGCACACCACTAAAGGGTCCCAGACCTACCACGACAACAAATATGACTGCCCAGACCAAGCTAGGTATTGTCCGTACTACCATCAGGTAGGTTCTCGTTGCCATCACCAAAAGTCGTGGAGAAATGTTGCTCGATGCCATAGCTGACAAAGGAAGTGCAAGCAAAGTGCCAAGCAGTGTTCCTACCAGAACCATCTGTATTGTTTCGACTGCAGATTCAAGCAAGGTAGGAGCTACTGAAACATCAGGAGGATAAAGCTTGGAGAGAAAATCCAAGAGCGGAGGCACCCCGCGAATTATTTTATCAGGTGTAAACTCTATGCTTGCAAGAGCCCATGAAAAGACGGCAAGGGCCAGAACGATTGCAATAAATGTTTTTTTAGATGACTTGATCGAAGAGTACTTTTTTGATTGTATTTTCATCCATCTCCTTAACAGGTACCTCAGACACTACGCGGCCGTTCTTCATCAAAATTATTCGCTTGGCGTATCTCCGTGCCATCTCTATATCATGCATCACGAATATCGCGGTCTTTCCTTTTTTGGCGTTTTCATTGCGGAGAATTTCAAGAATAGTCGTAGCCAGCGAGACATCAAGGCTGGCCATGGGCTCGTCGGCCAGTATTACCAGCGGCTCTTGGGCCAAACAGCGGGCTATGGCAACTCGCTGCTGCTCTCCTCCGCTGAGTCTTTTTACGATCATGTCTTCCTTGCCAGCTAATCCCACTTTAGAGATGCACTCTAGCACAATTTTTTGATCCTTTTCTGGATATCTATGCAGGAGGCTAGCTGTAGTGCTTAGATGTCCTAGCCTGCCAATCATTACATTCCCAAAAACGCTTGATTCTTTAATTAGCCTGAATTGTTGGGGTACATAGCCAATCATTCTTCTGAGTGAAAGCTTATCCTTTTTCCTGATAGAGAAAAAGTCAATATTGTTAAACAGGACAGTATTCTTGGAAGGCTTGATCAATCCTGCAATAGTTCGTAAGAGTGTAGATTTTCCCGCCCCACTCTGTCCGAGCACTGCAATGATCTCGCCTTTTTTTATTTCAAGGCTTATGTCATGCAAAATCGGGGTAGAAGACGCTGTGATCGATACATTATTGAGTTTAATATCAAACCCTGAAGAACCGCTGAAAATCTCCTCGACAGATCTTGTTCCTTCTAGCATCGTCATAACCTCCTCTCCTCACTATCTCACTGCGATATGTGTGGAATCTTTGTAATGTCAAGGGCTTCTTCCAGAGTTTGTAGATGGGCAAAATGGTTTACAGGCACGTATTCAGTTGCACCAAACAGGGCACTGTCAAGAAGTTCGGGCTGTTCTTTGTTCAAATCTATCATGGCCTTTTCAAATTTTGAAATCAACTCTGGTGCGACTATGTCTGTTTTGTATACTGCACTATGCGTTGGAACTGGACCAAAACTTTCAACCACTTTGATTCTGGACTGTTCCTCGGCAGTCAGAAAGGTGAACACCGCCCAATCATCACCTGCCGCAACATCAACGTCCCCATTCAATAATGCAACAAGGGACTGCTGATATCCACCACTAAACAATATGTTACCAAATAATTCTTTTGGATCATCACCTGAAGATATCAGGCCTAACTTGACAAGCCCTGCCACTGGAAACAAATAGCCTCCTGTCGAGAGAGGTCCAGAAAAAGCTACAGATTTGCCCCTCATATCCTCAAGCGAGTTAATGTCACTTCTTTCTTTCAGGGTCCAATATTGACTCATATAATAAGGTGTAAGAACCTCCCTTCCTCCCTCAGTCTTGAACGGCCTAAGGTCTGCCATGAAAGCCAGAACCTCTCCATTGTTTTGCTCATGTGCAAGAAGAGCAGGCCTGCTGCTTATGAACGCTATGTGTGTGGTGCCTGACTTTAATGAAGACAAGGTCGTTGTGTCGTCTATTGGATAAAACAATTCCACATCAATACCAATTTTGTTAGTAAAGTACTCTTCAAGTGCCTGTTTCTGCGGGTCAAACTCCCTGACATCTCCTTGCGGCACTACAGCCACCACCAACTTGCCTAGTTGTTGTTTTTCTCCTTGCTGACTTTGAAGACCTTGACTGAAAACTATTCCTCCAATCGCTATACCAGCTAAAATAGCTCCAATCGCGACGGCAGGAATTATTATGGTTTTATTATTCAATTTCTTCGTTTCTTCTTTAGTAGCGCCGGCTAATAAAGATAGTCTAGGCTAACAAAATGATGTTTCAATGGTACTGTCAAATTAATGTCAGATGACATGTATTTCATATTTTATTATCCGATAAATTCTTGGCACAATCAGAGTATGTATATTATTATTCTAAAAATAAAATGTATATTGCTAATAAAATAGTGCGGGGG
>CAYXGH010000195.1:0-2818 GCA_964464485.1 uncultured Nitrososphaera sp. | reverse complement strand
ATCTCCTAACAAACTTTTATAAAAAGAAGCCATTCATAATAGTTTTACCCAATCTTATATGATTTCTCTCTCTTTTATACATTTAATGGTATGCAGAATTCACCCTTGGAATCACTTTTCGATAAGTATTTGATAATCCATAATGGTACAATTCTTGCTTGCTACCAGAATTGCATTTGTTTCCTGCATGCTGTTCATATTGTCTGGCTACAGGCAAAGATTGAATCTGCAACTTGGTTCGAGATCAGCTAGCCCTAGACCCGTCAGGAAATTGAGTTTATGCCGTGACGACTGTACACACTCTCGGGCTTCCGACCATTTAGGTGGCCTGAACGTGTTAAAGGGGGCCGCCTCTTTTTGGGGGCAAAGGCATAAACATAGGAAAACTTATGATTATGATGATTGGGACAGGGCATGGACTGCTCACCGTTATGTTCTATATCGTACATGAGTTTGGACAGTAGGATTCTCACTCGAGAATAATTACATAATATCGCTTACGTCCACTGCTACTGGGCTTGGGATGATATTTGCAGTGTTACTTTTTATTACCTGACGAAAGGAAAAGGTGAGATTCTCTCTTTTAGAGTCGCAAGATTCATTATGCAAAAAAGAGGCTAGATGTCAGCATACATTGAAAACTCATGCGGATGAGGCCTCACTGCCAACTCTACATGTTCCTTTTCCTCGTGCTCTATTATTCTATCTATGATCTCGCTGTCAAATATCGGCTTTAAGAATACGTTATCACTTCTAAGCTCCTCGTATGCTTCTCTCAAGCTTGCTGGCAGTTGCGTTATCCCAAGCTGGCGCCTCCTCTCTGAGGTCATCCTAAAGATATCTTCATTCACTGGGTCACTTATGTCCTTTTTCTTTTTGATGCCATCGAGGCCACTTGCAAGAATGGCTGAAAACGCAAGGTAGGGATTACATGAAGGATCAGGAGCTCTAAACTCGATGCGCTTTAGGTGAGCAAACTTGGTTCCTTTGTAATGCGCTGGGATCCTGATTATTGCAGATCGATTGCCGGTACTCCATGCCACATACACTGGAGCCTCATAGCCGGGCACAAGCCTCCTGTAAGAGTTGGTAGTAGGAGCTACGATTCCCGCAAGAGCTCGAGCATGTTCTATTATGCCTCCACAAAAATAGCGCGCGGTCTGCGACATTTCTGCGTATTCGTCAGCAGAGTCATAGAATAGGTTCTTGCCCTTATTCCAAAGGCTGATATTAACATGCATGCCGGAGCCATTGTCGAGCGCTATCGGCTTTGGCATCATCGTCGCAATCATGTTTTGTTTTTTGGCAATATTCTTGACAATATACTTGTAACTTTGAACTGCATCGGCAGCATTAACCAAGGTATCAAATCGAATGTCAATCTCGCACTGACCGGCAGTCGCTACTTCATGGTGATGAGCATCGCACACTATGCCGAAATTATTCGTAAGTACATCAACGCATTCGTTTCGGTATTCCATGAGGGTATCGCCCGGCGCGCTTGGAAGGTACCCCTCCTTGAGCCTAAGCGCATAGCCCACACTGTCGGTAGACCAAGGTGCTTCTCTTGATGTGATGTGGTAGCTCTGACCTTGGTATGGAGTCATAGTGTTAACCTCAAGCTTATCGAAGACAAAGAATTCAACTTCTGGCCCCCAGTAAGAAGTGTCAAAGCCTTGATCTATGAGATACCTTTCTGCTTTTTTTGCAATACCGCGGGGGTCTCGTGGAAATATCTCACGTTTGCTCCCTCCGCTCAAAATATCGCATATCAGCCTTGCAGTAGGCGTCCCAATCCAAGGCACAGTGGCATATGTAGCCGAATCAGGCCTTATAATAAGATCGGATTCGTGTATTTCTGTAAAGCCGCGTATTGAAGACCCGTCAAGCTTTGGAAGGCCATCAGTGAAATCCTGGATCCGGAACATCTTGGAGTCTATTGTAGTGTGGTGGAACCGGCCAAAAAGCCCGGTGAACTGCAAATCGAGGAACTTGATATTGTCTTCTTTGAGCCGCCGCATGACTTGTTCAGCACTAAATGTTAATGGCTCGATCCTACCGTCAATCAATTTATAAGGCAACTGAAATATCCCAACAGTAGGCACTAAAATCCTATAATTTAAGGCTTAGTGAGAGCCAAATGTCAACAACAGCTGGGCAACAAAACAGCAATGAAATGGACGCCGAGAATAGCGGTAGCCTTGCACTCAAAGATGTCTACAAGATGTTAGAAAAAGAAATTGAAACACCCGCGCTTCAGTCAATAGAGCCAGACACTTTCCAGAAAATAGCAGAAGCACTAGGCAACCTGAAGGGTCAGGCCTATGAAGGTGTCAAAGCAAAGGTAAGGGATAGGATGGTCGAGATGCTTGCGACTTCGTCATCTCTTATGATAGAGACAAGACAAGCCAAGATCAGCTCGGGAGACGAGCCTCTAGATTATTCAAAGCTAACTGATGAGGAAAAATATATCCTTGATGGAAAACGGGAATTAAACAAAAGAATAGATGAAGTTATGACTGCCTTGGTCAAAGGTAGGCCAAAGGTGCTTGAGTCGATATCTGCAAGGATGCGCTCAAAACAAATAGTGGTCAGATTTCTCAAACCAATAGAAGCATTTGTTGGAATAGATATGAACAAGTACGGACCATACGCGCAGGAAGATGTGGCATCCCTTCCATTCGAAAATGCTCGCTCGATAATTGATGGAGGTGGAGCCATCGAAGCATGTGTCGAATAATCCGGAAAAATAAATTATATAGGGCCTATTATTAACAATGCGAGCCTGCTTCGTTATAAAAAAGAGTTGTTCAACTAG
>CAYXGH010000194.1:0-2822 GCA_964464485.1 uncultured Nitrososphaera sp. | reverse complement strand
GCTAGTACATTTTAGTTGAAACCTTTGAGTAAGAGATATGTAGGAAGAGACCCCGTCCTGACCGAAGTGGGTAAGCATAAGACTTGCAACCAACAACTGGCTCAAGGCCCTGAGAATATTTCAGTCACTTCTAAGGAATGGGAAGAATACAAAAAAGAGGGGACTAGCTCGATTGCCCTGCGACTGTGCCAGTCGTGTGGTCATGTTGTTTGCCGTGATTCCTCGCCTGGAAGACATGCGACCAAACATTTTATTGATACAGACCATCATCTTGTAATAGTAGCCTTGTCCAACAAGGCATGGAGATGGTGTGCTATGTTCACAAAGCTTATGGATAAGGAGCAGAGAGAGATAGCAAAAAATTGACGCTTCAACAAAATAATAATAGAGAGTTTGAAGAGTTTGCAAGTGACGTTGCAAGGTGCCTAGCAAGCAAAAACAAGTATCTCAGTCCTAAGTATTTGTACGACAAGGTAGGCTCACAACTGTTTGAGCAGATATGCCTTCAGCCGGAGTACTATCTTACAAGGACTGAGGCATCAATACTTAACAAGCATGCACCACTGATTTCAAAGTTGGCAGGCAGCAACATCAAGATAATAGAGCTTGGAAGTGGAAGCAGCTCCAAGACAGCTATTCTGCTCAGCTACTTATCATCACAGAAAAAGAGAATCTACTACTTTCCAATCGATATATCAAGCAGCATATTGATAGAGAGCGATAGGAAATTGAGATCACAATTTCCAAATGCCAGCATCATTGGAATTAGGTCAGATTATGTCACTGGTATCGATAGGGCTGCTGCTGAATGCATGGCTACTGAGGAGGAGACGAAAAGGAAAAACAACAACAACATTCCTTACACAAAGCTCGTGCTGTTTCTAGGCTCAAGCATTGGCAATTTTGAACTTATAGAGGCACGATCTTTACTTCGATCAGTAAGGGAAAAAATTCATACAAACGATTTTCTGCTTGTAGGCTTTGATTTACAAAAGGACGAGTCAGTGTTAAACGCAGCCTATAATGACAATGCTGGGATAACAGCAAAATTCAATTTAAACTTGCTGGCAAGGATAAATAGAGAACTTGGTGGGAATTTCGAGCTTGGAAAATTTGAACATTGTGCATTCTACAGCAGTGAGCTAAATAGAATGGAAATGCATCTAGTTTCAAAAACCGACCAACAGGTGTACATAGGCGCGTTGGGCAAAACTTTTGCACTCAGAAAAGGTGAGAGTATCCACACAGAAAATTCTTACAAATACAGTTTGAGTCAAATTGCTGCGCTTGCTGAGGATTGCGGCTTTACGGTAGAGAAGAACTTTACAGATAAAAAAAGATGGTTTGATCTGGCTCTCCTTTCGCCGTCTTAAACAATGTCTCTGGCGCAACGGAAACCTGCAAACAGTATCCTTTCGTGCGGCTTGAAATAATTTCTATAGCTGTTGCGTATTTGCGCCGTCGGTGTTGCAAAACAGCCTCCACGCAGCACTTTTTGGTTTATCGTCCACTTGTCAGTATATTCAGAAAATTTTGACCTAAAGCCTGGATACAGTACATATTCTGACGATGTCCATTCCCAAACATCTCCTATCATATGGTGGCAGCCATAATAGCTCTTGCCTGCAGGATAAGCCCCCACTTTGGATGGACCCCATAGGTAGGATTCAAGGAGGTTGGCGTGTTTGGGTGTAGGCCTCTGATCACCCCATGGGTATAGCGTTTTTCTCTGCAATTCATCATTCCAGCTTGCGGCTTTTTCCCATTCTGCCTCGGTTGGAAGCCTTTTACCGGCCCAGCGTGCATATGCATCTGCTTCATAGTAACTGACATTGACGACTGGCTCGTCAGGGTCGATTCTGCGCAGGCCACGAAAATCTTTCTTTTTCCAAACACCATCACCACCATCTTCTTCTTCTTGAACCCAATATAGCGGTGCGTTCCATTGCTGCTCCTTTACCAGTTCCCATCCATCGGCTAGCCAGTATCTGTAATCTTCATAGCCACCATCCTCTATGAATTTCATATATTCGCCGTTGGTTACAGGGGCCACGTCCATTTTGAAGGGTTGCAAGTATACTTTGTGCTCTGGAAGCTCATTATCGTAGCAAAAGGCGTTGCCGCTGTATCCAATCTCAAAGATTCCTCCGGGGATATCTACCATCTTAGAAGAAGATATTCTTAGTATTTCTGATGCTTTTGGAGGCTCATTAATGATTAGTGGCTCGTAGTTGTCAGAGGGGTCAGGGAAGCGCTCAAAAAAGTGCTGAAAATCATATACCATAAGCTCTTGATGCTGCATCTCGTGTTGCATTCCAAGCATAATGTCGTACTGCAGCTCATGAGTTATTGCGTTTGCATTTTCAGAAGAAGATATTGTGGTTGTTGACCACCTCCTCTCTTTCAAAAATTTAGTTACCTTTTTGTCTATAAATGACCTGTAATCTAGAGTCTGCTTTACAGTAGGTCGTGGGAATTTACCTCTCTCTTGCTTGGGCAAAATTTTTCCAAACTGCTCGTAGTATGAATTGAGATATTCTAGATTAAAACCGCTACTACCACTACTACTATTACTTTCTGATTCCAGCGCGGATCCATGCTTTTCCAAGATCTTTTGAAAGAACCATGTGACGTGTGCAATATGCCAATTTGGGGGGCTGCCAAAAGAGTCAGACTGCATGACTGCATCCTCTATCCTTAACGGTTTGAAAAGCTGCATAGTCTTCTTTCTGACCTGTGCAAATTCAGATAACAACTGATCAGCAGATTCTTGATAGAGTAGTTTTGACACAAAGGAAAAAAGATTTTGGTCCTTATAAGCT
>CAYXGH010000193.1:0-2839 GCA_964464485.1 uncultured Nitrososphaera sp. | reverse complement strand
TGCGAATCGTGTATAAATAGGAAAAATGCATTTACCAATGCTCAAATAGAGGACAAGACTCAGTATGCGACAGAAAACCACGCCGGGCACAATAACAACAAAGCTAAGTGAAATATTCACAAGCATTGAAGGAGAGGGCATACTTTTTGGCACCAAAACAATGTTTGTGAGACTGGCAGGCTGTCCATTTAAGTGCCACTGGTGCGACACGCCCTATGCTCTCCCAATGGACAGCGGAATTGATTATTCTGTTGAGGAGGTAAAGGAGATTATCTCAAAGAGCCTTCAGCCAAACACATACAAGATCAATTTCACTGGTGGCGAACCACTGGTGCAGTACGAAGCAGTCCTAGAGCTAGCAAAATTCGTCAGGCAAAAAGGCTTGAGGGTATACCTAGAGTCGTCTTGCTATGACGCTGCGAGGTTTTCCAAGGTCTTGCCTTACATTGATATATGCAAGGTCGAGCTCAAGCTAAGAGATTCCAAGATAGTAAATGAAAAGCAGTACCGCAACCTGCTAAGGAATGAGCTTGAGTGCCTAAGGCAGGCAGTCAGCAGCTGCAAAACTACCTACATCAAAGTAGTAGTAACAAATTCGTCAAACCTTAAGGAATTCAAAGATATAGTACGTGAAGTATTCAAAATCTCCAAGCCGTCCGAGCTAGCAGGATTTATAATACAGCCAAGTTATAGAGTTGACGAGCCAACGTTGGATGTGCTTTTTGGCTTTTACGATGCCGTTTACCCTATGTACGATCAGGTGCGCGTTGTACCACAGCTACACAAGATTATAGGAGCTAGGTAAAAAGAAGAAAATGACAACAGACAAGAAAAGTATCAACAAGAAAAAGGTTGCCAAGCTTGTCAGGCAATTATTGATAGAGCTTGGCGAGAACCCTGACAGGGAAGGTCTTGCCGGCACTCCAAACAGGATAGCTGGCATGTATGAAGAGATATTTGGAGGTTATAGGATGGATGCCCAGCTGGACGTCAGCTTTTCAGAAGAGACAGAGGCAGTCATTGCAAAGGACATACAGTTCTACAGCATGTGCGAGCATCATATGTTGCCATTCTTTGGAAAGATACATGTTGCATATATTCCATCAGGCAAGGTATTTGGTGTATCGAAACTGGTAAGGTTGGTTGAAAAGTATTCTCGCCGGCTCCAGATACAAGAGCGGCTTACAAAGCAAGTAGCTGATGAACTTGTACGGATGGGAGTAAAGGGTGCGCTCGTGATAGCAGAGGGCGAACACCTTTGCATGAAAATGCGCGGCGTTCGCAACGACAGTTCGATCACAACTATAGCACATCGTGGAATAATAGAGAAGAAAGAGGTCCGCGAACAGGTCCTTGCGCTTATCTATAACCCTAAGTCTGAAATATCTAGGCTGTAAGGATCAGCTTCTTCTTTTTGAAGAATAAGCATCATATATGCAGTTCCACTAGTCATACACAATATATCTCCATCCATTTTATCACTGTCCGCTCTCTATTGTTGCTTCTAGTATGGTATCGAAACATCACGGAGAATAGCTGCTATTGCAAGGTTAACTAGCTGCTAGAAAATCATCAAGGATTTCTTAAAACTCATCTTCATGCAACTGTCGATATTGGGTCTTGTATCTGAGGTATGACTTTGCAAAAAATATTTACATAGTATCTACCGCAAAGTAGGTGGTAATTAGCAGACGACGGACTCATATATAGACTGCAGAGTGTGTGGACACAGGTACGGCTCATTGTTGTCGGCTTGCCCAGAGTGCGGTGTCCTGAACAGTTTAATTTCTGTGCCTGTACCACCACCAAAGAAGAAAAGTGCTGCCGCCCGTAAAGTAGCGATAGGCATAGTGGTTGTCATAATTGTTCTTGCAGGCATAATCTTGCTTTCTCCTGCTCTTGCCAACTTTGTACTCCAGCAGAATGATAACCCGGCAATTACGATCCTGCAGCCATCAAGCCAGCAGCCCAGGACTATGCCCCGCGAAGAGCTTGTGCAGCATGTACTAGACAGGACAAATAAAGATAGGATCGACTTCGGCTTGCCTCCAGTCAAACTGAGCTCCAACCAGGCCGCGCAGATACATGCAGAGGATGTTTTCAGAACCAGACAGATATCCCACTGGACGACAAACGGAGAAAAGCCCTACATGACCTACACTCAATATGACGGTGAAGGCAGTGTGCAACAAAATGTGGCCATTGCCGGCTTTAGCCCAGAGCAGTATGAGCAATGTGTCACGAATATTCTGGTGAAATGTGAAAAGATAGAGCCACTGTCCACTATTGAGCAGCTGCAATATGAGATGATGTACAATGACAAAGAGTGCTGCAATGACGGTCACAGGAACAACATCTTAGATCCACGTCATACTCATGTAAGTATAGGCATAGTGTATGACCAGTACTACCTTGCATTAGTCCAGAATTTCGAGAATAGCTATGGCCTTGATGTAGACGCGGAGGATAGCCAGATTGAGATCTCAGGCACACTATCGGACGGACAGCTTGACCATATTGCCATATATTATGATGAAATGCCTAGTCGGGCAGTATATGAGCAGAACAAGGACTTACTGTCCTATTCTGCCGGCGAGCTTGTAGCAGTGGTAGTTAAGCCGCTACCACCAGGGTATTACTATGAATCCCTGCAGGGCTACAATCTGATCGAAGCCAATAGGTGGACTGTGCAGAGCGACACGGTTAATGTCAGGTTTGACCTTGCAAATGCAGTAGACGAGGATGGCACCTATACTCTGTTTGCGCGGGTCAAGGACGGCGAAGAGATGTTTGATGTCACATCATATTCAGTTTTTGTTAATTCAGAGGAAAACAATTA
>CAYXGH010000192.1:0-2865 GCA_964464485.1 uncultured Nitrososphaera sp. | reverse complement strand
TTGCAGATATCAACTTTTGGGATGGACATGCAGGAAGGGATTGCTGCTGGTATTCGAAACTTTCCTGTCCACAAGCTTGTCTTCATCTGCTATAGTTCTGACAATCAGAAGGCGGAAGAATTTGCTCGAAGGATTAGATCTGTGTTGGGTATTCCAGTGACAATTACACTAGTAAGTAAAGAAAATGTCATACGAGATGTCTTGGAAAGAATAGGCGACATAATTGAAATTGAAGGCAAGAATTTCCAACAAATTCTAATGAACGTGAGCTGTGGAGACAAATTAATAGGATGCGCGGCTCTTTCAGCTGCTTTTATCAACGGCATCAAGGCGTTTGGAATGGATCCAACAGGTGCCCCACTTGCTATGCCAGTTTTGAAATTGAGCTACAGTGAAATAATATCTGAGCCAAAAATAAACATCCTCAAGGCCATGGACAGAGCGGGAGGCGCTGTAGAAAGTCTCGAACATCTAGAACAGGTATCTGGTTATGGGAAGCCACTACTCAGCTACCACATAATGGGAGGCAAGGAAGCAAGAGGTCTTGCAGAATTAGGCTTGGTAGAAGTAGAGAAAGGCGAAAGAGGTAAGCTTGTGACCAAGCTTACCACTTTAGGCAAGCTTCTTGTAGTAAGCAATAAGAATGTCAGTGCAACACCGCAAGAAGTATAGCTAGCTGCATTTGCATAACGTTGAGACAATAGAACCATGAAATTTGTGTTTAATGCAACTTGTAAGCTTCATACTGCCAAAGTCGGACAAACTTTTAATAATTTGCTATGAATCATCTTATAATAGGTATATGAATGGCCTCGATGCATCCGCGACCTTTGCATTAGGTATGTCCCTTGATATGATAATTGGCATGGCTCTGGGAATGGTAGCTAGTCCTTTAATGATGAAAGGTATAAAGATCATAAGACATAGAAGAAAATTGAACAAATTATTTAGCGAGATGGCTCAAGTCAGACAAAACGAAGGGGAGGATGATCCTATTCCAAGTACAGGTCAAGGAAGAAATATTCTTTGAGTAAAGGCTTATCCTAGCCTACGCATATTAGCCAAAAACATTAAAGTTACCTTTAACCCTTTTAGAGAAAAGATAATAGTAACAGTGATGAAATTTTCCTAACAAGCATATGTTCGGACCTGAATTTTACATAGGCTTTGGCATAGGCATGTTGATATCTGCAGGGGTTGCTACATGGTATGCTTTTGGCTATGAGCTCAAACAAGCTGTGAATAGGTGGTGGTATAGTCCACAAGATGGCAGAAGGTATCACTAACAGATGTGCCATTGAATGATTAAAGGTATGATCAAAGAGTTGGGAATACCTCATTTATAGTGAATTGATAGCAACTTGGTGTGAAGAAAGGTCGCCGCTGGAAAAAACCTGGTGCGTCATTAGCTCTGATGATATTTCTCTTTGGTATTGCATCATCTCCTATCGTGTACCCTGCTACTCAATTAGAAGCTGTGACAGAATTTGATAGTATAAAAAATCTTAGCACAAACTCCGGAGCTTCAGTGGATCCTGCAATATCAGCTTCAGGAAATAATGCATATGTTGTATGGAGCGACAACACGCCTGGTAATAATGAAATAATATTTAGAGCAAGCACTGATGGTGGCGAGACCTTCGGCACCAGATCTGAGGGCCGTCTAACCAATACTGCCGCCTCATCGCTAACACCAAAGGTATCATCCTCGGGAAATGATGTATATGTTGTATGGATGGAAAAGGATAGTTCTGGAAAAGGCGACGTACACTTCCGAGCAAGCCATGATTCAGGCTCTAGCTTTGGCGATATTGAAAACATTAGCAACTCTGGCGCTGCGGCACAGGCACAAGTTGCAGCCGCCGGCAACAATGTTTATGTTGCGTGGAGCGATGGAAAATCGGGCAATCGCGATATATACATCAGTTCAAGCAGCGATGGCGGAGAAAGCTTTGGCACGGCTATAAACCTAAGCAATAATGCCGGCATATCAGATCAGCCGCAGATTGCCGCGACGGATGATGGACGCATTTATGTCGTATGGCGAGATTCTATTTCTGAGAGCACGGAAATACTCCTTAGGGCGAGTGGCAATGAAGGTAACGAATTCGGAAGCGTAAAGAACCTAAGCAACAATGATGGCTCGTCAGGTAATCCTGAGATAGCAGCATCAGGAAGTTCTGTGTATGTCACATGGACTGATAATACTCCTGGCAATGTGGAAGTATTTTTTGCAGCAAGTACAAATAGTGCATCTTCCTTTGGAAGTGCAGTCAACCTAAGCAATACACTAGGAACATCTTACAGGGCGCAGATAGCGGCCTCCGGAGACAAGGTCTATGTAACATGGCGAGATACTCCAAGAGAAGTTTACGTTAGAGCGAGTGAAAATGCAGGACATACTTTTTCCGAGTCGATCAATCTAAGTAATGATGAGACCGATTCAGGTTGGCCAGAAATATCTGCTGCAGGGGATAATGTATACTTGATCTGGCGCGCAGGACCTCTGGAAGGATTGTCAAAGGAAGTGTACATAAGAACAAGTGAAAACAATGGTGATTCCTTTGATGAAGTTATCAACCTTAGTAATAATCCAGGCAACTCTGGTCCTCCACAGGTTACATCTGGATCAGGTAGGGACGTCTACGTTGTTTGGAGTGACACTACAACTGGTAGCGGAGATATATACTTCAGAAGTGGTTCTTAGCCGGGCTTTCTTACAAACCTTGAGGTCCATACTAGTGATCTTGGTTGATTAGAGTATAATTTTGACAGTCAAACGATCTTTTCTAATACCACATGCAATTAATAATATATCTCACCATGTCCTCCCTGCCGAGCTGCAAAAGGTAGCAGGACTGCTAT
>CAYXGH010000191.1:0-2867 GCA_964464485.1 uncultured Nitrososphaera sp. | reverse complement strand
ACATTTCAAACGTGATCATGGTATTTAACAATAGAGAAATGGGAATTGGCCCAATCGTGCAAGATATGATTCCGGATCTTGAAGGCGTCTACCACCTTTCCGGCGGGTTCCTTAGCCAGCCCGGCAATTGGGAATTTAGGCTTACCGCCCAGCGAATAGGAGCGTATGATCTGAACTACAGATTCCAAGAGAACGTACTAGAGGTTCCGCCTAGTCCGCTAGAAATAACAGACGACGATGAAATGGAAGGACAACAACAGCAGCCACCAGCTGATGAATCATTTACAATCCTTGCGATTTTGCTTTCCGGAGCAGTCATAGCAGGTAGCACGATCTACGTTATCAAGAGCAAGAGGCAGATGACCTCGGCCGCGGCACTCTTAAAAGAATAAGAGAAGTCTTATCCTTTTCAGGAAGTGCATGGTTTGGATTTTTGTAACTGCCAGAAGGATGCTCATGCTTCAATAATGTCTCCAACAGACTGAAATGGCATACAGCATAAATGTCAGTTTTGTCTGGAGGTAGGTAAAAAATTGCTAATGTTAAACCTACTAGAAAATAGCATATCTGATCGAGATACAAGAAAAAATATTGTAATCATTTAATCACAATTATTATTACACATGTAGGACCGTGACCAACACATGAAAGTAAATGAACGGCTATCTGCGCTAGGAATTCTTGCTTTTGCAATAGGAGCGCTCGCTTTTCTTTCTGCTCCAATGGCATCGCTTTCACCTGTAATGGCGCAACAACAAACAACAAACGCCACAACACCTGAAGCATCTCCAGAAGAGGAGGCCGCTATGACTGAAGAACAAGAGCATCCATCAAATGAAACGGCAACTGAAGAGACAGTTACAGTGAGGGACTCCGTCTTTGCGTTACTTACAGACCAGACAATTCCAGCGAGTGGTTTTATACACCTATATGACACCACACCATACTCCATCAAAAATGGCCATGTAGCTGCAAAGATTCCATGCGAAGAGGATTCGGCTCCTACCCTCAATATACTAGTTGGAGTAGCTCCAGAATTGATGCCGGCACCTCTAGAACTGGTCGCTGAGCTTTCTACTCCAGGCGAGCTATGCCTGTACCACGTAGATTTGCCAGCACCTGAGCAGGCGAATGCAACTTCTACCAACACTACTACTACGATGATTACAGATATCGCAATTTCAAATCCAGGCGATGAAGATGTCACTCTGCCATCTACAAGTACTGTAGTTATCGGTATCAACGAAATAGCGAAAGGCACGCATGGTCATGAAGAAGAAGAACAACAACAACCTCAAGATGGTGCTCTGTGACAAAAGACATCCACAACTAGATATACAGGGCACAATACCTCCTTTTCTTTATTATCCACCGCTAGCAAATGATCGTCACAAATCGTCATTTATCTTATTCTGAATACTCAAAGAGCTTTCTGCCATCATGCCATTATTATTAAAATTCTACCTCTTTAACCTCAGCGCTGTACGAATGTTTCGCTTTAGATCTGTCGCACTCTTTGTATATACAAGCGCGCTTATGACTATTCCAGCTGCTATAACAGGGCCTGCTACATCTGCAAAGGAGAATCCAAGCTGCTGAATAGGTGAAATAGGGCCGGAAGTGCCATTCAGCTGCTGTTGTCCTTCGTCGTTTACTATTTGCGGTGAGGCTGGGCTGGCCGTTGTGGTAGTGCTGCCAAGTGCGGATCCTCGTTGGGCCGCAAACCAGATCCTTCCTTCGTTGTCTGATGTTATCCATTGTACAAATGATCCTGTAATAGGGATGTTAGCCTCAGTACCCTCGCCGGTCCTTGGATCTATCACTCCAATTTTATCTATCTCATGCTGAGCAAACCACAGGTTGCCATAGCTGTCCATCGCCATGCCAAAAGGAAGACCGGCCTCATTGATTGACGGGTATTCACGAAATGTGCCAAGGAGAGAATTGTATACCGTTATCGTGTGGCCGTTGTGCTCCGAGATGTAAATGTCGGAGCTGTCTGGATCGGCGAATACTCCTACAGGTTCATCAAGCGCCTGGAGCGGATTCTTTGGCTTGTACTCTGTAATGTTTCCTGTCGCAGGATCTATCTTGGCAATGCTGTCTGCGCCTGCTTCTGCAAACCAGATGTTGCCTAACCTATCAGAAGTGATTCCGGCAGGTCTAGCGTATGGCGTTGGTATGTTGTAGGATGAGAACTGTTCAGAAGCAGGGTCGAACTTGACAACTTTGTCCGATCCATTTCCCACAACTATGGGCATCCACAGACCGTCGTTTCCATCTATTGCAATCCCCGATGGAACGCCCTCTTCAGGGATTACAAATCGTCTGCTGCTAGAATTATCAGCTGGGTTGTAGAGGCCGACTACGCCGTTGTTTTCAGCACCCAAAGGATCGATGTACCATAGGCTGCCGTCTGAGGCTAGGACACTCTGGGTTACATGTGTGGCGTTTATCTTGTGCATAGTGTAATTGCCCGTGGCAATATCTAGCTGCCATATCGTTCCGCTTCCTGGCAGCGAATCACCGACCCATATGGATTGTCTTTCCATATCAAATATAGGGTACAGGGGGAGTACGTTATTGTTGGTATTATTAGTATTGGCTGACATATTGTATATCTTTGTGTCAAATTGAAGGTTAGATATCAATGGCTTTATGTTTACGTCAAGGGACGCTAGCATGTTGTTTCCCTGAGTGTTGACACCCTCAATTTCTATATGCCAGATGCCGGGCAAACTAAAGGCAGCATCTGCCAAAAACATGTTATCTGATTGCTCTGTAGTTTCTACAGTTATTGGGCCTATCGCTCTTTCAAGCTGGGTCAGCTTTATGGTAGCAGACTCGATTCCTGTAGCGTTGCTGCC
>CAYXGH010000190.1:0-2911 GCA_964464485.1 uncultured Nitrososphaera sp. | reverse complement strand
CTCTGTTCATTTAAGAAACTCTATAGCTTGAAGATGTTCTATCTTGTTTATGAATAGCAGAAACAGAACATCTTCAGAGTATATTGGTTATGGTTTGTACTTGTATTTTTCAGGACTTTCCCTGAGAAGGATGGCAGAAAGAATAAGCTGTTTTGTCAGGCGTAATCACGTATCGGTTTGGAACTGGATTCAAAAGTATAATCCCAGAAAAGTATCATTTACACGAAGGAAGATTTCAGGATACATTATTGTAGACGAGACATTAGTAAAAGTAGGTTCAGAATTCATCTGGCTCTGGGTTGCAATAGAGTCCAAAACCAAGAGAATTTTAGCACTAAATATATCAAAAGAGAGAAACATGCTTGTGGCAGAGAGATTTATTGCTGGTTTGGTCAAGGTTTATGGAAAACATCCTGTTTCAACTGATGGTGGAACCTGGTACCCTCAAGCATGTCGATTCTTAAGATTAAAACATTGTCTACATTCTCCCTTTGGGAAAAGCATCATAGAAAGGACTATACAATATATCAAGGATAGGACAGAGTGTTTTGATGACAACTTTCCATGTAAAAGGCATGATTGCGACAAGAAACATGTATGGAACTGGCTGATGAAATTATTCCAATTGTACATCAATATGGGAGCAGATAGGAAACGGTTTACTACATACTTAATGATGGATGGGGGTTAAGTTAACGGAGCCCAAGGAGATAGTAGAACCCTATTATTCATGCCTGAGTAATATATCTACCATGATATGAAAGACAGCCTCCACAATCTCTGCATCTCTACTACCAAGCAAACATCTCCACCAAAGGACATTATAAAACTAGGCTCTAATGTGACTGAAAGTTCTACAAGTCATCTAGAAGTAATTTGCTATGATAATCTATATCATCTCACCACTTAACTTTTAGCTATGGATTTACATAGCACAAACAAACAATCAACCATAAAATTTCAGGAGCTGACAACGACCGGGTTCTACCCGAAGACCACACCGATAACACCCTGCCCGTACCATGACAACGGAATGTGCGTGTACTGCCTGTCTGAAAGCGACAGCTAGGTAAAATATTCCTACTTGTCATCATTTTATGGCAGGCCATCGTCATGCGACGTACAATAATAACGTCCGGGAAATGCACCTATTGTTCCCAGACATTTCCCGGTTCCTCGATGGGACGCCACCTTAAATCGTGCAAAGAAAGGGAAACATACCTCATGTCCGGTATCGCTGGCGTCCCTGGCAGAGGCAGTAAAAGCAGCAACAGACCTGTAGGCGACAAGGGTAAAACGAGTGCTCTGGTTTTTCTCCTCAAAGTCTCATCAAGGTACATGCCAGAGTACTGGCTGTTTGTTGATGCAACTGCAAGCAGCTGCAAGCTCGCAGACATCGATTCGCTTCTCAGGCGAACATGGCTTGAATGCTGCGGGCACCTCAGCCACTTCATAATAGGCGACGAGGAGTACGAGTCAAGCCCAGACCCGGAATTCCGCAGCAAGAGCATGAGGGTTGCGCTGGACAGGGTTCTTGGAGCCAACATGACATTTTGTTATGAATACGATTATGGCAGCACCACCGAGCTTGTCCTCAAGGTTGTAGCGGTCAGGCCGGGAAAATTGAAGAGAGGGCTACCGCTGATGCTTGTTGCAAGGAATGACCCCGTATCTTTTGAATGTACGTCCTGCAAGAAAGCCATCGCTACCGAAGTCTGCTCTGTGTGTTTATGTGAGGGCCCGAAGGCCATGTTCTGCGCAAGTTGCCTCAAACGCCACAAATGCGAAGATATGGCCCTGCCGATCCTAAATTCTCCCAGGACAGGAGTCTGTGGATACACAGGGTAAAAGAGTAACAGCAGGCAACAGGCAACAACTCCAAATGGGATTGAACTGAAGACTGCCCTATCCTAGTTCTGTAATCACGCTGACTCTAAAGTTTCTTGAGTAAAGCCCGTACAGACTGTTCCCGTACTTTGCCAATTCTTCCTGCGACATGAGCAAGTGGTACTCGGCTCCTTCAAGCACGGAGTGCATCAACCTCCCAACCCTTTGCAGCTGCTGCCTCCTAGAGCCGCCAAGGAAGTCCATCTCTATGATGTTCTTAATGTCCGGCAGGTCTATGCCCTCGTCAAAAATCCTGCTGGCGATAAACTGTGGATGTCTTCTGACCATCTCAGACCTCTCTTTCAGCGAATGCCTGCCGTGTATGTATGGAAGGCCGGTTATCCTTGAGGCATCTTCTCCAATCGCAATGGTGTCGCAGAACACCATTGTAGGACCTTTCAATCTTTCTTCAAGCAGAGACCTGAGCAGCATCAACTTTGTTGAAGTGACATGAAGGTAGACTTCAGGGCGCCTTACCCATCCTTCTTTGAATAGCCGCTCTCAGTCGCTGCCGTACGGCGTTCCGCCCAAAACGTAAATGAGCTCGCTGCGGCCATCTTCCCGATGCGGACTTCCTGACAGACTGAGTCGGTACCTGGCGTCCACAAACGCCAGGCGGGAATATGTTTCGGCAGCGAAGTGGTGGTGCGACTCGTCAAAGATGAGCAAGTCGTATTTTTCTTTTGTAAGGTGCGCCAGGGCTCTGTTCAGTTAACGGTAGATCTATAGCTAACTGTTGTACTGACAGACATGGGTGACAATTTAGCTTACTGACAGGGGTTACACTTCTGCTATGAGGAAGAGTGTATCCATATAGAAATCGATAGAAGGTATAATCTAATACATGAAAAGGAATGGACTGGTGAGCCTGTATCTATTATTTGCAAAAGATATGGTGTATCCAGAAAGACTTACTATAAGTGGAAGAAGAGGTACAAGCAGAAAGGGATAGACGGATTATTAGATGCCCCTCTAGAAGACCTCACAATATCAAGTACAAGAAAGTAACATCTGAAATACAAGA
>CAYXGH010000189.1:0-2916 GCA_964464485.1 uncultured Nitrososphaera sp. | reverse complement strand
TTATCAAAAAATATCCTAGTATATTGACCGACAAGCTTTGCCATCGACTATATAAAATATTTGTAATTTGCCTTATGAGCGTGGGAGGAGAGAGGGAGAGAGAGGGAGAGAGACAAAAGTGAGTGGATGCCAGAACTTGAAATAGAGAAAGTCCTGAAAAATATATTCCATATGATACCTGCCATCCAGTAAACTGTATTTTCCTATAAGTCTTGGAACTGCATGCAAATGAGATCTTGCAGTATTATCTCGAAAAAATCTGAACATAACTGAATTAGACAAAAACGATTATCTATCTATCTATGGCGAAGTAGGTTCCTTTCACTATGTAATAACAACAAAGTGCTCTACTATCGTTGATCTATTCCGTCTAAAAAAGCAATTGGGCGCATAAAAAGAGAGCATTGCCCATCTGGGTCAAATTAGTGGGGCCGAAGGGATCTGTCCTGATGCGGCTGTTGCCACAATCAATTGAACCCTTGACCCACGGGTTTCTTCTTCTTTTTTTACTGCTAATTTAGCCCTTTGTTAGATCTGGAGCCCGTTGCGATGCCTGGCTTCGCTACGACCCCACTAAGCTAGCATCGTGCTATGGATAGAATAAAGATGTCTGTATAAGTCTTGCTAGAACAGAGGCTCAAGCGAGCTTGCAGTCATCAGGTCCCTTCTGAGATCTCGGCCGACAAGCTGATCACTATCAAGGTACCAATACTGCAACTCAGGAAATAGGGGCAGATGCAATTCCTTGCCGCTATCTTTATCGAGGTAGTCTGCTACCATAGTATTGTTCTGAGACGTTACCAGCTGGTGGGCCGCTGTCGGAACAATGAGGTAAAAGTCGTCTAGTGTACTGTTTGCCATCAATTCCGGAATTGCGCTAAGCGCCTGACTTGTGTTTGCATTTTCAAGCAGTACATTCCTTTCGCTATCAAGCCACTGTTCTTCAAACTGTAAATTCAATAGAGTCACGGCCGCCTGCTGGAATGCTCTGTCAAAATTATTTTCTGAGGACTCGATTCCAACTATAAAGCCGTTCCAAATGCCGGTGTCACCGGTGATGGTGTAATTACGCGTAAATATCATCGCCTTTCCGGAAATTTTCTTATTTTCGACGTTAAAATTGTAATCTACGTCATAGGCTGGCACCAGATCAGTGGAATTGCCATTACCATATATCTGCGCGTAAACTGACTCTGCGGAGTCAACAGTGTATGCATTCAGATTTCTTGTCAATATTGGCAAGACTTCACTTGTGAAATACTGCTCTGGAGTTTTAAAGTTAGAAACAGCCATTGGAGCGTTTCCAAGGGACATTTCCCGGACCTTATCTGCTGATATTATAGAACTGAAACAAATGCTATCGGTTTCGCAAAGCGACTTGCTTGGGAGAATGTACAAAGGCATGAATGGCTGGAAGACATATACAAGTGTGTTTTCATCTCCTCGTGCAAAGAATACAAAGCCAGTCATGGATTTGTATGGCCTGATTATCTGGAGATCTGCGCTCCAACCTTCAGGGATGAATGTAGTTGCGGCTTTTTCTTTTGAGTCTGCCCATTTAACAAAGCGACTCTCCTTTGGAGCTTGCGGCTCTATTCTACTGATGTCACCTGTACTGTTAAGTGCAAGTTGATAACTGCTGCTGTAGATTATATCCTCGTTTGAGTTTGTATCTATCAAGAATTTGGACAGATCATCCAAATTTTCAACTAGCATGAAAGCAACTGTGCTTGATTCAGCACTTTTTGCATTCCACCAATCATCAGGAGCAGCAACATCCTCTGCAGGTATTGAAGACGTGACTATCATTATATCTGATTGGCTTTCGAAAATATCCCAGCCAGCCTGCAGAAACGTTACTGTCTGTTCAGCTCTCTGTGCTTCTGCATATTCTGTCCTTGGCTCATTGACAGATACTGGACTGGACAGCAACAATAAAAACACGCAACAGGATAGCCAGCCATAACGAATCAACAAGCAGCAATCTACCTATACAACGATTAGATTTAACAATTAACTTAGATTAATATTCTACTATTATCTTCTATGAGCCCATTTCGAAATTAATAAAAAATTTCACTGACTATCACTAGTTGTTGACAGGAGAGACCCAGCTACGTGCAAGAAGGACTAGAATAAAGATTCTCAAGGCCATAGCAGATAAAAACGGTGTAGCTGGTTTTTCAGACATCAAGCTTTCTACGGGGCTTTCTACCGGGTCTATCTACTACCATCTTGAGCGCATGGGCAACTATGTCACTAAGAACTCGAAATACTACGTGATCACAGAAGAAGGTCTGCAACTTTTGCGTGAAGTCGATCCGAAATATGCAGGCGCTGCCCCGCTTAAGAGAACAGAAGAGCATGTGCAGCCAGAAGGTTCTGGCACATCAGAAGAAACCGTCAGCCGGCCACGCTACTTAGGTGTGCGCCACTATGTGTTTTTGGGCATAGTGCTGACAGCCACTGCATTTGCTGCGGCAGGTCTACTTACAGACTGGCAGGCCTTCTTTCTAAATGCAGGAGTCATAGCATCGATAGCAAGTGCAGCTACAATTGTAGCATCATTTTTGATGATAAGGTACTCTTATCCCGCATTCAGATACAGGGGCATGATGCTTTCGGTTTCAGCGCTTACAGTCCTACTTGCAGGACTGTTCGTATTTTCAGGTGTCCAATTTACTGGCGCATCACCTGTGCAGCCATATGATAATTCGATGGATGCCCTGTTATCATCATATTCGCTACACTGGCAGATCAGATAGGTACAGCGCGTAGTGGCTGACAGAAAAAGTCCCTTGACATTCTTGATTTGCGGATAGGTAGTAAATACTCTATATACGCTCTATCTAGTACGTTATTTTGGGATACTGGAACAGACAATGGCCATACATCCAAGGCAGGCTGAGACTTATA
>CAYXGH010000188.1:0-2926 GCA_964464485.1 uncultured Nitrososphaera sp. | reverse complement strand
CTAATAAAGCTTGTTAGATTGGCAAAGTTTCACGCTAACTACTACCCCTCACCTAAATGGTACTCGTAAAGCAAGGTAGCAACCGACATACTTTTATGATACTTATTATAAGTTATTTGTCTAATCTTTAATAGTCTGCTACGTCATAAGAGATAGCGTGCGATACAGAAGCAGAACCGACATTATATCACAAATTCTTGAAGCCGCAAGTGACGGAGCAACAAAAACTAAGATAATGTACAGAGCATTTCTGTCATATGCTCAATTAAAAGAATATCTCAATGTTCTCACTATCAATGGTCTACTTGACTTTAATTCCTCAGAACAGATTTTTAAAACAACTGAAAAAGGGGACAAATTTCTAAGACTATACAGTCAGATCGGAGAAATCGCACCGCCAGGTTTAGACGAATCCATTCCAGCAAGAAGAAAATAGAGACACACACACACACACAAAAACAGAAGACACACACCATGCCTGCTAATTTCTTTACTTACTTGAAAATATATTCGGCAATTGTCTTAACTGAAACCAGCGTTAACAGCACAACAATATATCATATCTAGTTCCGTAAAGGCATCAATTGGAGGATAATCTATGAATTTCTCTTTATTATATTATCATCGTGTGAGTATTTTCGTAGTCTTGGTTTTTCAATTTAGTTCAAGATCTCATTTACTGTTGTCTGAAATCGATATCGACAGCCAGTGACCTAACTACTTCAGTCCAAGCAGCGCTGATGTTTGCCCTATTATAGCCACCACCTCCAAGCGCAATTATCCTGCCATTGCAATGCTTGTGGGCCAATCTATGAATAGAGTCTGCAGCAAACATGTGTGCTTTTGAAGTATATTGCAAATGCGTTATTGGATCACCTGCAAGCCCATCTGCGCCACATTGCAGTATTATCAATTCCGGCTCTACATTATCGACAAAGTGTTCTATCTTACCAAATGCTTCTATGAATTCGTCGTCGCCGGCACCCGGCTCAAGCGGTATGTTAAGCTTGGTGCTTGCCGCTGCACCTTTGCCTATCTCACTTGCTGATCCGGTGCCTGGATAGAGGTAGCGGCCATCTTCGTGAATGTCTGCAAAGAACAGGAGTGGATCATCTTCAAATTCATAAAAGACTCCGTCTCCGTGGTGTGCGTCAATATCGATGTACGCTATCCGCTTTATTCTATATTTTTCGCGTGCTGCCAAGATTGCAATACCGATGTCGTTTAATATGCAAAAACCACCGGCAGAGTCGCGTCTTGCATGATGCAAGCCACCAATGGGGTTGAAGGTATGATCCACTTTTCTCTTCTCGCTGTCTCTGCCCGTCATTACCATATCAAGTGCAGCCAGTGTCGATCCAACAACATAGAGCGAGGCTTCAAAAGCGCCCTTGAATGCTGGTGTGTCACCCTTGTCGAGGAGCACACCACCATGCCTGGACGCCACTTTTACCAATTCAACATATGCTGAGTCATGAAATAACACCGCATCCTGGTAACCTGCCATCACCGGCTCTTCCACTACGATATTGTCAATGTTTTCGCTTTGTAGCTTGTTCCAGAACCGGTCAAGCCTGTCGGTTCCAAATGGATGAGAGCCCCCAAACCCATATCTTGCTAGCGCCTCACCATAAAACACAGCTGTCTGGCACATCTTTTGTATGTCTGAGATAACAATGGGAGCAACTGCAAATAAATATTCTCAACAACCATTAAACAGTGGCTGCTGCATGTTCACTGGCATTGTCAAAGGCGTAGGCATGGTTACGTCCGTCTCAAAGAGCAAAGGTGGGGCTGAGATCATCATACGAATCAGGCTCGGAAAGTTTGGTCGAGGTCTCAAGAAAGGCGACAGCGTCTGCATAAATGGCGCTTGCCTCACAGCGACAAAGCTATCAAAAGGCGAAGCAGAGTTTGAGATGGTATCTGAAACCATCCGGCGAACAAACCTCGGCCAAACCAAACCGGGCGAAATGGTTAATATCGAGAGGTCGCTGAGAGTAGGGGATAGGCTTGAGGGACACTTTGTTTTAGGCCATGTGGATGGCACCGGAGTTATTGAGGATATTCAAAAGATGTCGTCTGAAACAACTATCTGGATAAAGCTAGATAAGTGGTTAACAAAATCACTAGTCCCAAAGGGCTCGATCGCAGTTGACGGCGTTAGCCTCACTCTAGTAGGCGTTGAGGGTGATCGTGTCTCTGTCTCACTCATACCTCACACCTTGAAGATGACGACTCTTGGCATGAAGCGTATAGGTGACCGTGTTAACATTGAGACAGATATTCTCGGTAAATATGTCGTTATCAACTTACCAAAACCCTGGTAGCGCTGAATTAAGGGTTGTTCGTCTTGGTTGTTGCAAAATGGTTGGTTGGTTCTGTTGAGTCTACATGTGTTTGTAAATGAATGTAGAGTAATATAGTGGGATTACTCCTAACCCCGGGATGGATTATGAGCATTAAACTCTTCGTCTAAATAGTAGTAGTAGTATTGACGGCATTTTGGGCAGCAAGTCACCGAATCAACTTGAGAAGCGACTCGTCTTGTACCAAGGTCTTGAGTGATGCTATTATTTGCTTTTTGAGTCGCCCCTGTTGGGTTGATGATATCATATCTATCAGGTATATGACCTATAGTGTATAGATGAACTCTCCCAACCTAGTTAACAGCCTTCAAAATGTCGCCTTAAGTTACCCGGACTTAATAAAACATTTAATCTTGGCATGCATTACTTATCCTGTACATGCCTATAGTAACAGTGGCAACATACAGCGGAAGAACTCAGACTGAAAAGGATCGATTGGCAGAGGCAATAACCGATGACCTTATAAGAATATGGAAGGTGCAGAAAAAAGATGTCATTGTAGTCTTTCAGGAATCATCTCATGGGAACTGGTACGCATCAGGCGTTCGTTTATAGTA
>CAYXGH010000187.1:0-2964 GCA_964464485.1 uncultured Nitrososphaera sp. | reverse complement strand
TAAGTTAACAGAGCCAACTGGCCAGTCTGAAGATATTAATACGAGCGCCTGCAAACTTTTATTGCAAAGTAATGGCAGCAAGAATTGGGATAGCTGTTTTCCCTGGCAGCAACTGCGACCGCGACGTTTACTATATTCTTAACAATATAATAGGCGTCGAGGCGGACTTTATTTGGCACACCCAGGATCGCATCAGCGGTTATGACGCGATGATAATCCCTGGAGGTTTTGCATTTGGCGACAGGCTTCGCCCTGGAATAATTGCTGCCCATAGCCCCATAATGCATGAGGTAAAAAGGATGGCAAAGGATGGCCTGCCGGTGCTCGGCATATGTAACGGCTTTCAAATCCTTGTTGAGTCTGGACTATTGCCTGGTGCCCTCATGATGAACGACTCCCTCCGCTTTGTCTGTAGATGGACAAGCGTGCAAGTTACAAACAACAAGACACCCTTTACGAGCCAGTTTGCACTCAAGCAGACATTTGGTATCCCTATAGCCCACGGCGATGGCCGCTATGTCGCTGACAGCAAGATATTGAAGGAGCTGAAAAAAAAGAATCAGATCGTTCTGCGATACGAGAGGGACAACCCTAACGGGTCGACTGACCTCATTGCAGCAATATGCAACGAAGAGGGCAACGTGATGGGCATGATGCCCCACCCGGAAAGGGCGAGTGAAAGAATCCTCAACCTCGACCGCAGCAAAAATAGCAGCAGTAGTGAGGCCATTACAATTTTCAGGTCGCTTGTCTCAAACCTGAAGCAAAAGGCGATAGCATAGAGATGGATGCCCTCACAAAAAAGGAGCTTAATTACCTTGAACAAGAACTAAAGCGAAAGGCAAACGAGATCGAACAGGACGCCGTGGGCGCTCAATGGTCAGAGCATTGTTCGTACAAGTCATCCAAAAAATATTTGCAGTTACTGCCCACAAAGGGCAAGCATGTAGTAGTTGGCCCCGGTTATGATGCCGGCGTGCTTGATGTTGGGGATGGCTACGTCTTGACAGTTCACATTGAGAGCCATAATCATCCTTCAGCCATAGAGCCATTTGGTGGAGCTGCAACAGGCGTCGGAGGGATAATACGTGACATCATGTCGATGGGAACTCGCCCAATTGCTGTTCTTGATGCCTTGAGGTTTGCACCAATAATAGACGATAATAACCATTCTGTCGCGAAATCGAAGTGGCTCTTTAAAAATGTAGTAAAGGGCATTGCAGATTATGGAAACTGCATAGGAATTCCAACAGTCGGGGGTGAAATTGAGTTTGACCCCTCATTCGAGGATTATTGTTTGGTCGACGTCGCAGCGATAGGCTTTGGTAGAAAAGACGACATTATCACCAATGAAGCCCAAGCAGATGACATAATAATACTTGCCGGCGGCCCGACGGGTCGAGATGGCATACGGGGCGCCTCCTTTGCCTCAAAGACACTTGAAGAGGAGAACAGGTCAGCTGTACAGATTCCAGATCCATTCCTCGAAAAATTGTTGTTGGAGGCAACTATGGAAGCAGTCAAACATGGGTGTCTCAAGTGCATCAAAGACTTGGGAGGCGGCGGACTCTCCTGCTGTCTGTCGGAGACATCAGACAATCTTGGCAAGGGCTTTGACATCGAGCTGACAAAGATCCATACAAGAGAAAGTCACATGATGCCAAATGAGCTAATGATATCTGAGTCACAGGAGCGCATGCTCTACATTACCGACAAACCAAGACTGTCAATGCTGCATTTGATTCTTAGTAAGTACGGAATCAAATATTCTATCATTGGCACAGTCCAAGAACATCAAGACCTAGTAGTCAGGCATTCAGGCAAGGTCGTTATGCAGATGCCTTCGCATTTGGTTGCCCAGGCGCCGCTTGCAGATAGGGCGGTGAAGCGGCCTACTTACATAGACAAGCTGAAAAGAGTTAAGCGACCGGTCCAGCCCTCAAACCTTGCGAAGGTCTTGCTCTCGCTCTTGGCAAACCCTACGATAGCAAGTAAGCGATGGGTCTACCAACAATATGACCACGAAGTAGGAATAAGAACAGTGATCAAGCCGGGGGCAGGTGACGCAGCAGTAATGAGGCTTGACAATGGCAAGTTTGTTGCAGTTAAGCTTGACGGTAACTCAAAGCACTGTTATCTTGACCCCTACCAAGGAACGCTTGGATGTCTCTCAGAAGGATTTAGAAATATTGTCTGTACAGGCGCTGAACCCATTGGAGTAGTAGACCACCTGCAGTTCGCAAGTCCAGAAGATCCAGAGATTTACTGGACGTTTGTTCAGACGGTAAATGCCATAGTACATTATTGCATGTTCATGGAGATTCCCGTAGTCGGGGGCAAGGTAAGCTTTTACAACGAAACTGCGAAAGGTCCAATCAAGCCGTCTCCTGTCATAGGTACGCTTGGGCTAGTCGAAAGTGAATCGTTTCTCACGCAAATGGCACTCTCAGCAGACGAGTCAATCTTTATCGTTGGACATACCCAGCCAGAAATGGGTGGTTCCGAATACTATGAGTATTTTCATAAGATAACAGGCGGGACGGTTCCACAGGTTGATTTGAAAGTGGATAGGCAGAATAGGACTGCCGTGCTGAACCTCATAAAAACTGGCCTTGCAAGGTGCGCCCATGATTGCTCAAAGGGTGGCATTGCAGTTGCACTTGCTGAAATGGCGATAGCTGGCTCGATCGGATTCAAAGTTCAGCTTGATTCTCTTCCAAACTCTTGCAAACAGATAGACGAGCTGCTATTCTCGGAGACACAGTCCCGCTATATCATTGCCACAAAGGATCCCGAGACTGTCTTCAAAGTACTGTCAGCTAAAGACGTAAGGTTTGCAGAGATCGGCAAAACTATACCTACTAACATTGAGTTTATCAAGGGCAAACGGGACGTGATCAGACTGTCTTTGAAGCAGTTGCAGTCAAATTTTTACTTGCTTGAAAAGACATTGCAGTCATGAAG
>CAYXGH010000186.1:0-2973 GCA_964464485.1 uncultured Nitrososphaera sp. | reverse complement strand
AACAATAATGTACTGAAGCGTGACGAGGATGGCGGGCACAAGCGTTGCTTCCGAGGTGTTTTTTTGTTCTAGATTGCTGTCATTAAATGCCCCCTCCCCCTCCGGTGCACTATGCATTATATAGTTCCTTTAAAAAACTACTATACAATGACAAATGCGTCAAGAAATGTAGCAGAATTAGAGATAGGGGATATTGAAGGTATCGGGCCAACTACAGCCCGCAAGATGAAGGAAGCAGGAATAAGTTCAGTTATGGAGCTGGCGACAGCAGTACCAGAGGAGCTCGCTACAGATTTGGGCGGCTCAAAAGAAACGACTGCGACCTTCATCATGGCAGCGCAAAAGTTGCTAAGGGAAAGCGGCATACTTGACAATGAATTTACTACTGCAGATGTCGAGCTTGAAAAGAGAAAGTCTCTTTTGCGCTGCAGCACTGGAGCAAAATCCCTTGACGAACTGCTACTTGGCGGCATTGAGACTCAAGCAATTACAGAGTTTTACGGTGAATTTGGAAGCGGCAAATCACAGATATGCCATACCTTATGCGTTACTGCCCAGCTGCCTGTAGAACAAGGCGGACTTAACGCTGGAGCTATATTGATTGACACTGAAGGAACATTTAGACCGGAAAGAGTCGATCAAATAGCAAGAGCAAGAGGCCTGGACCCGAGTGAAATACTGAAGAGGGTAGCAATATGCAAGGCTTATAACAGCAGCCATCTTGAGCTAATAGTCAAGTCGATGGGCAAATACATCGACGACTTTAAGGCCAAAATGATAATAATTGATAGCATCATTTCGCTCCACCGGGCCGAGTTTGCTGGCCGAGGCACCCTAGCGGATAGGCAGCAGCGCCTCAACAGCATCATGCACAAGCTGGTGAAGATCGCTGAGATTTACAATGTGGCAATCATTGTTACAAACCAAGTTCAGTCTACGCCAGATACATTCTTTGGAGACCCAACCAAACCAGCAGGCGGAAACGTAATTGGACATGCATCAACATACAGGATCTACCTGCGCAAGGCTGGCAATGACAGAATAGCCAAGATAATTGACTCGCCATACCACCCATACTCTGACGTCAGATTCACTGTCAATGAAAAGGGCATTGACGATATCGACTCAGAAGTGCCAAAGAAAAGGACAGCAAGAGAAAAAGAGGACGATTAGATCAGAGAAGAGAAAACTTCTTCTCTGCCTCTTTTAATTTTTCCAAATCTCCGCAGTATCTTATCATCTGCGACAACTTATCCCTTGCTTTACCGCTTTTTATGGCATCTCTTGCATATTCCACACCTTCTTTAAGGTCGGATGCATTTTTGCTCACTACAAGCGCGGCACCAGCATTGAGAACCACAATATCGCTTTTTTCTCTGCTGCCCTTTCCATAAATTGCCTGCAGAGTGCTCATGACCGAATCTATTTTTGAATTTACTACCAACTGCTCTGGCTTAGCTACTTCCATCCCGACTGTGTTAGGATGAAGGCGTATTCTTTTTGTTGTATGATTGTCACTTGAAATCCAATAGATGTCATTTTGGCAAGTATTTGAAAGCTCGTCAAAACCATCATGCGCATAAACTATCATGGCTTCGCTGATATATCCAGCGCATACTTCAGAGAAGACCTGCAGAAGTTGTGGCTCAAAGACTCCAATGAGTTGACCATATATATTGGTACAAGGGTTGCTCAGCGGTCCGATCTTGTTAAACACTGTCCTAATCCCAATAGTCTTTCTTACCGAGGCTACGTTCTTCATTGATGGATGGAATAGTGGCGCAAAGAGAAATCCTATACCAATGTTCTCGATGCAGGATTGAACTTTTGCCGGTGGAGAATTCAGATCAAGGCCAACGTACTCAAGAAAGTCAGCACTACCGCAGAAGCTAGAGGCTGATCTGTTCCCGTGCTTAGCCACTTTGGCAGAGGCTGCAGATGCTACTATGGATGCTGCGGTGCTGATGTTAAATGACTTTCTTGAGTCACCACCTGTTCCACAGGTATCAATGAGAGGTCCGCTGACTTGAGGCGTTATCTTGGTCGCATGGTTTCTCAACGAAACAAGAATTGATCTAAGCTCGTCAGGCGTCTCTCCCTTCATTGCAAGAGCGACAAGAAAAGCAGCAACAGCTGTGTCAGGGACCAGTGCAGCAAGGATTGCATCAAAGGCATTAGTGATTTCTGCAGCTGACAAGTCTACCTTTGCGACCAGCTTTTTTATCTCAGGTCGCAAATCAGTCGATACGGTCATTTTTTCACCATAGATATAAAGTTCAAGAGCATCCTTCGGCCTTCGTCTGTAAGGACAGATTCAGGGTGAAACTGAACACCTTCCATAAGGTAATGCCTATGTCTGATGCCCATTATCTCGTCATCATCCATTGCTCTTGCAGTGACTTCAAGGCATGATGGAAGGGTATTCTGATCAGCTACAAGTGAATGATAGCGGGTCGCCTTGAATGGGTTTGCAACGTCTTCAAAGAGCCTGTCGGCTGTATATTGTATGAGGCTTGTCTTACCATGCCTGATTTTCCTGGCATTTATGACTTTGCCACCAAAAGCGTGTACTATGCCTTGATGTCCAAGGCAGACTCCTAATATGGGGATCCTATGCCCTTCTTCTCTGATGACATCTGTGCACACACCAAAGTACTTGCGGTCCGCTGGATGACCGGGACCTGGAGATATGACTATTGCATCAGGATCCATTTTAATAACATCTTCTAATGTTATCCTATCATTTCTTAAAACTGCAGGTTCTGTTCTTAGTTCTCCTAGTAGCTGGGCAAGATTGTATACAAAAGAGTCATAATTGTCGATAACAAGTATCTTCATCCAAAACACCTCCCTGAGGCTAAAGAATCATCATCTAGTACAAGACCATTATAGGTGCCAAAATCGACCGCCTCTTTGCATAATTCCCATAACTATGGAGACTTTTACCGTATTTAAATTTACTGCGTCGCTCAA
>CAYXGH010000185.1:0-2974 GCA_964464485.1 uncultured Nitrososphaera sp. | reverse complement strand
TGACACTGACTGTAATGTAGTCAGGGACAAACTCATTGATGTTAAACTCAACTGAACTAGGACCCTGCTGACTATCAATTGTTGCAGCAGTTACATTGTCAAGAAGGCTCCTTGGTATTCGTATAGTGAGAGTGGCATCAGAAGTAACGGTACCATTCACGTTTGCATCTATCACTATCATTTCTTGATCTTGATTAACGCTGATTTCTTCAATGTTGACAGCAGAAGGTTTGTCTACCTCTATCGTAAATAGGATCTGCTCTCTTTCGCCTACCGAATCGAGCGTGTATATCTGGTAGCCGCCATAGTATATCTTGCCATCAACGGATTGTGCGATTCCAATCGTAGGTACGAAGGGATAGTGTCTCAGCCTTATCTTCAGCTCTTCAACCACGCTCTTGTTATCTTCGCTGAGCCTAAGCGCATGGATATTGCCATTATAGGTGCCAAAGAGGAACATCCCTTTCAGCTCAGGGACTGCATCGCCATCATAGTAGATCATTTGCGTCGGTGTTGGTGAATCCCAGTATGACCGTAGTGGTTTGATCGATGAGTTGTTTGCTCGTTCAGGAGGCACGTTGGGCGGCTGAAGAGTAGGAAATCCATAGTTTCCACCCTTTGTTATAAGATTTATCTCATCATAGTGAAAGTCTCCAGCTTCAGTAATCAGGCCTGTTCCACTATCATAGTCAAATGCAATTCCGTACATGTTTCTATGGCCGATTGTATACACAGGGGAGTTTGGATAAGGATTGTCTTCCGGTATCGTTCCGTCCTTGTTTATGCGAAGCAGCTTGCCTATCATTATCGATGGATCTTGGGCGAAAATGTGCTCAGTAGCATCACCAACGGTGATGTATAATTTGCCGTCAGGACCAAAGGCCATGGCGCCGCCTGAGTGATATCCACGTGAAGCAGGAATGTTATCCGTTATTATGGTCGCATCAGTGCCTGTGTTGTTAGTATCTGTGAATCTTAGGACACGGTTGATCACTTTGCTTCCCTCCCCATTTTCAATGTCTACTAAAGCAGTATAGTATACATATATGTGGTGATTGATATGAAACTCGGGGTCAATTGCCAGTCCAAGCATTCCTTGCTCCCAGCTGACATACAGATCATCTACGACGGCAAACGGCTCATCAAGGATCTTGTTATCGGGCGTCATTATACTTATTGCACCGGAGTTCTTATCATTGAAAAAGAGCCTGCCATCAGGGGCAAAGACCATGCTTGTGAGTATTGTGATATTAGTCCCGTCATTCCTCTGTAGGGTATCTTTTGTGTCACCATCAAATTTCCAGTGACCAACTAATCCCGATGAAATATCTGACATCTCAAAGAGCTGATTGATCTCATCCTCTGCAACTGCTCTGTTATACATTCGAAGATCATCAATGACGCCAGACCACCTGTTGCACGATGCACAGTAGGCTGCAGATCCAATCCTCAGTGGTAGGCCGGGATCTGCGGCATATTCACCCATAAATTCTGTTTCGCCAACAAGCGATCCGTCCATGTATAATCCAACTGTTGAACCGTCAAAAGTGCCGGTTACGTGAGTAAACTTGTCTGTTGGCAGTGGAATGTCAGCAGGCGAAAAGAGTGTCGCGTTGGTGTTTAAAACCCCAAAACGAAGAGTTGCAACTTCGGAACCAGATTGGTTGCTTCCACTACTGAAAACATCAAACTGCCAACCAGATGTTTGGGGTCTATTGCTGTGCGAGACAACATGACCATATGGATCAATAGTTGTGGGCTTTACCCAGAATGAAATTGAGAACTGGTTTGGACTAAGCTCCGGCGAATTCATGATCTCTATTGATTCTCTATATTCGGCTCGCATTTCGATTGCTTGGTCTACGTTTCCGTCGACAAATAGCATATCATTATTGCTGAGCGGATTTATAAGAGTCGAGTTGCCAATAACTTCATACATTTCCATTTCATTCAAAAGAAGGTCACAATGCACAGCATCACGATATTGCTGGCATCCAAATAGCTGGGTTGATGATATTTCGGCATAGGCCAGAATAATAGTCTGTGATACAAGAACAAGAGTGGCGGCTATCGCCAATCCAGGATAGCAGTAACCCATAGTAAAAGGAGATTCTAAAAATTATTTAATTGTTAAGATAGTCATCATCACAACCACCATCACAATCTGCAATCCGCTGGACATTATAATTCCCCTCGTTGCCACAGACCAACAAGAAAGAGGGAATATTGTACATGATAATCTACTCCATAATTTGCTTTATCAGCTGAAGCATCTTGCCTGCAACATTTTCTCCATAGGGGTTGCGTTCAACCTTAGTCTCAAGCATCATTTCGATGACATTGCTCAGCGGGTCATGCCGATATAGCGGGAAGAGCACATTTGCCTTCAAAAGAAGGGTCTCCCAGCGCTCTGAAACATGTCTCAGAGTAACGCACGGCCGCCTTAGTACAATGGCCTCTTCCTGAACTCCACCGGAGTCGGTCATCACGAGTCGGCAATTTTTCAATAGATAAAGAAATTCCAGATAACCGGCCGGCTCTATTGCAATGATGTTTGGAGGCAGCTCTATACCATACCTAGCAAGGTTATTCTTTGTCCTTGGATGGATAGGAAAGACTATTTCGTGGTTTATGCCACACAGATGCTTTCTCAGCATCTCAAGCCTGTTAGGGTCGTCAACATTTTCTTGCCTATGCATAGTAAGCAGCAAATATTCATCAGGAAGATTCTTATGCCTGTCATAACTTGCGACATCTGCAAGCCGTCTGCAGACATCCACTACTAGATTGCCAGTTACAGTGACGTTCTTCTCTATCTGCTCGTAAGAAAGAAATGTCCTAGCAAGCTCAGTTGGAGGAAACAAATAGTCTGATATAGAGTCAATGTGTATCCTGGCCCTCTCTTCCGGCACGCTCAGGTCAAAGCACCGGAGGCCTGCTTCAATGTGCACAAGCGTGGAGCCAATTTCCTTTG
>CAYXGH010000184.1:0-2995 GCA_964464485.1 uncultured Nitrososphaera sp. | reverse complement strand
TTCTTCTTCTTCTTTTATTATAATTCACCAGAGAATGTCTTTTCTTGCAGTGTCGTGCCAGATTCGATTGTCGCGGAGCCACTTATGCGCCAATTGACATCAGTGCTGTTATTCAGTATCCTGCTGAAGAGATCTGCCATCTCATCAGTGTATTGCAACGTCATCGTGTCAGTTATAGTCACTGGCTGGTTTTCGAAGAACGCAGGCCTACCGGTAACAGGAATGTCTTCATATGATAACGTATCTGATCCAACGGGAGTACCATCTGCAAATAGATCGTATTCGATCCTTGAAGTGGTTAGAGTGAATTCATTGGTGTTTGTTACCTGGAGTGCCACTCTAAGATCAAGCCTTTGTTCGCCTTCGCTGCCTGATACGAGTTCGACCCCTGTCGGTTGAATTGCGACTCTTTCTGGGTCAAATGGCGTTTGTACAATAAGCGGGTAGAAGATGATTGCAAGGGCGACTGCAGCAATAGTACCAATAAGCATAATTCTTCGCGGGCCTATTATCAAATACGTTGCTAGCTGTCTAACAGAGCTGATTAAAACCTTTCTGGAAAAAGACGCTATTTTGCTCATTTTCATATTGCTAGTGCTTTTCATGTTGAGAAGTACGATCCCGATAATCCCGGCTAATTCAAATTCGTGACCATTAAAAGGTGTCCGGTTTAGGCTAGAGCACTTCTTTCCGCCAGCAATTGTATAGTTTTTCTCATCCACATGTATTGCAGATTATCGCGCCGTATTGATGTCAAGAAGAGAAAGCTGAGGAAAGATATTGACCAATAACAACGATCGAGACAGAGATTTCTTTATAGAAGAAGTCATATACTGCTACGTCTGGTTTTCTGCGCCTGTTTTATATCTTGGTGACATTTTCAGTATTTACCTAGAATACTGACAAGAACTTCTCTGTATCCTGTACAAGAATCTGAACTAGATTCTACCAAATCTTGCTTGTTCTAGGCTGCAAGAGATGTGACATTGCTACAACATGCATGCTTTAAAGCTTCACCATCAGCTCCGACCAATATCATTCTCAGCGCATAGTCCAATAATATTTGAATCCCAAGTCGCCAATACGTAAAATCCACCGACAGTGTATAGTTTCTGCCTGAAATGCAGCATCAATAATATATTACGAAAATGTGAAAAATCATCATGGCTTTAGCAGACGGCCTCGTGATGTGGATTCATCTGGTAGGTGCGTCAATATGGGTTGGAGGCTCAATCTTTCTTGGAATTGTGCTTGTTCCTGTTCTCAAATCGCATACTAAGACACTTGAGGAGATGGTTGCACTCATGGTCAAGATCGGCAGGCGATTCAATAAGATAACCATACCTGCTTTTGCAGCCTTAATAGCAACCGGTATATACAACTCGCGCGCATTTCTTGGAGAGCCTAGCGCTGTACTTGATACGACTTATGGCATTATCTTACTCATAAAAATCATCCTAGTCATGGGAAGCATTGTAGCATATATTGTACACATTAGGCTACTGGATGCTGATATGGAGCGCAAGATAATGTCAGGACAAGGAGGAAACATCTACGTTCAATCAGTACGAACTAAGATAATCATTCTAGGTGAGATCATTGTAGTCTTGTCAGTTGCAATACTGCTCTTGGCAGCACTGCTTGACAGCGGGATCTAGCCTTCTATCATCACGATATAGCTTCTTCCCCCATGCTGTTGCTCTATTCGGTATTTGCATCCGACAATCTCACTCACAACATGCAAGTTTGTGAGCAGATGTTGGGTTACCCGCGCAACTCGGTATCTTGATCTGCCCTTACTCAAAGCAAGTGGAAGAACGAGCATGTCTGCAAGGAATGGGTCTACTGTAGCCTGTGCAAGCGTGCTATCCAAGAATCGCTTGGCAGCCTCTGTCCCAACGGCCTCTGCCCGTTTGCCAAGCTCTCCTATCGAATCGCCACCGACGTATAGACCAAAGTCAGACGCAGAGTATACTAAGATTGAAGATCCTGGAGAAATAGAGGTTTCTATTGAGGCGGTGTAATTGCTACATCGGATATCCTTTTTCTCTAGTGCTATTAAGGCGGAAGATATCTGCCGCTTGGCAACATGTACCGGCAGTTGGCTGCAGACACTGATAATCTTTGGCTCAAAATATCCAGCAGCCAAGAGTTCTATTGTGCCAGGGCTTTTGCAAGGCTTGATGGTGCACTGCACTACACCGCCCCCCTTTGGATAGTATCCTCGCTTCAGCACATCTACTGAGAATTTTGGTCCAATGCTTAGGTAGCTTTTCGCAACAATATGCTTGATATAATCAATTGTAGGGCTTGCTTTGACATCTGTTCCGCCCGTGACCTCTATTTGCAGGCTGTTGTTAGACAAAGAGACTGCCGGCACTACAGTCATCAGAATCAGTGAGATGCTGCCAGCAGTGCCAATGTCGAACTTTATTGAGCCTCCCTCGAATTTGTCAGAAGGTGAGAACCTAATCCATTCTGCCCCGACTTTCAGGTTTTCAGTTTTAGCGTGAAAAAGGTCAGCAATAATCTTGATTCCTGCCATGTGCTGCGGGCGCAGGCCGGGGTTAGTCCTGTTCGCGCGAATGTTGGAAACTTCAATTGGCTTGCCAGTTATTGCAGAGAGCGAAATTGCAGTGCGCAGTATCTGCCCGCCGCCCTCACCCTGAGACCCATCTATCTTGACCAAGTCGGGAGATAGTGTCACTTTGTGGGTACCACTTCTAACTTAGCTTAAAAATATAATGGCTGGCTCTGCTTTATCTCATGAATACTTCTGTCTTGAATTAAATTACAGAACGACGACTGGCAGCGAATGCAAGCAGCAGAGACATTAGGCAAAATAGAGCAGCTGCATGAGTCATTATTGCTGGTAAAAACCGGACAAGCGTAGCGACCGGAAATATTCAAATTAGCGCAAGGCAACCGTGCTTTTATACGAGCGGGAGTCGCCCAGCATGGCCAAAGGCGTAAGACTGAGGCTCTTATCCCTTAG
>CAYXGH010000183.1:0-3007 GCA_964464485.1 uncultured Nitrososphaera sp. | reverse complement strand
CCTCCGGATTTGGCGGAAGCTTTGCTCTTGTTGACCCTTTTTGGTGTCTTGGCTAAGTATTGCCAAATTATCTAACGCTCTGGCGGAGATCATATATGTGTGCATTAAACGATAAAGGCAGCAATCATTGTCTCACTATAGGAGTCAATATGGTAGTGCACTTTCATATGAGAATCCGCTTGCTTTAAGGCATTCTTTTTCCTGATCTGTCCTTAGGTCCTGTGTTGTTATTGCAGGTTTTTATTGCAGCACCGATATAACGCAACCTTTAATTGAGCTTGTACACTTTTTTAATTTGGAAAAAGGCAATCAAATGCTAGGCTTCTCTTCATTTCTATCTCAGCTTAACGGTTTGTTTGGAGGAGAAGGGTTAAATCCTAGCAGCCCATGGATGTGGGTTTCCCTTATGTCACTTGCCATAATCCCATTTTTCCTGATGTATGCCCAAAAGCTTCAATCGCGTGTAATTATAGGAGAAATATCAAAATCGCTTGCCAAATTAAAAACGATGAGGGAAAATGCAAGGAAGGAAGCAATCGACTATGTCAAGACTGCGATAAAGATATCTTCTACATCAAGCGATCCAGCAGTCGGAGTTGACAGGTTCTTAGAATATTTTACAATCCTGCCTGTTGACCTTGATCCAACTGGGTTGGTGCGCAAGCTGGATCATGTCATGCGAACTCGAGACGACAGGGTCCGCGCAGAGATCAAGAAATTGTGTTATGGTGCAGGCGACAAAGAAATTTCAAAGATAGAAAACATTCTTGAGGCTGCAACTGCTCTGAACCTGATCTACAAGGTTGTAAGACACTATTATCTAATGGGCAAGCGCACTACGAGTATGTTCATTCTTGTCCAGCTTCAAATGGTCATGCCTCTCCTGCTTGAAGAAGCTGAAGCACTACAAAAGGCCATAAGCGCGTTCAAGCGCGGCCAGCCAATAGGCGACGGAATAGGACCTATGGTTGTTGGTAAAATGATGGTTGGAAAGGAAAAGAAGCATGCAGCAAAGGAAACAATATACAGTGAGGATGAATACAAGGGCAGAAAGCTATATCTTCTTAAAGCTGAAGGGCCTGCTGGAACCGTCGGAAGACCAGGCGAAGCGATAACCCGTCTTGTAGGCGACATGGGGATCAAGATAGATACAGTCATTATGATAGATGCAGCGCTTAAGCTGGAAGGCGAAAAGACTGGCGACGTGGCAGAAGGGATTGGCGCTGCTATCGGCGGCATAGGTGTGGAAAAGTACCAAGTAGAAGAAGTGGCAACCCGCTTTAACATCCCCCTATACGCAGTCATCGTCAAGCAGTCCGTGCAGGATGCAATCACGATCATGCGCAAGGAAATAGCGGATGCGTTTGAAAAAGTGACAAACTCTGTTTATTCAGTTATTGAAGACAGGACATCTGAGGGCCAGTCAGTCATGGTAATAGGCATTGGAAACACAATAGGAGTAGGGCAATAATAGCAATGCTATTTGGCAAAAAGAAGGAAATCCAGCCAGAAATATACTCCGAAGACTTCTGTCAATCGTGCAGCGAGAAAACCAAGCGCCGCTATGAAGAAGGAGATTATGTCTATGGCTCTGGCTTGCAATGTAAGAAGTGTATGTCTTTCAACACAGTGGTAACTGCAATCTATGGCGAGTATCCAGAAGAAGACGCAACAGCTAAAGCGTGATAATGTTCACGCTTGATTCTGTAGGAATTAAAGTATGCTCTGCTTGAACGACTATTTTGCTGTGTCCTTCAACAAGTATAGGGTATGCATGCACGTTCTTTTTCCTGACCAACATATCTGCAAGTCTACGTAGATCCTTTTCATCATACTTGTCAGTAAGCCATCGCAGTGCAAATGGGAGGGTTTTGTAGCGACTCCAGATGAGGTCTAAAAGATCGTCTGCTTCCTTGTTCTTCACGGGCTTGCGGGAGGTTACACCAAAGATGTTCTTCGTCTTCCCTTCGTAAACCACCCCTTGGCCATCTCTTGTAGTGATAAATGGCTCAATCGCATACGCTTCATTTGTCAGAAGAGAAAATGAAGACCCTCTAGTCCAGATGTTGGGTATGGACTTGCCGGCGTGAATCGTGTATTGCTGAAGTGAGTGGCCGCTCAGATTCTGTATTGGCTTAAAGCCAAACTTTGTTATAGTAGCTTCTATGACTCTGCCTATGTCGCTTGCCTTAGTGTTGGCCCTTGCAATTCTTACCGCCTCGCCGAGCGCCATTTCGGCTGTACTGACAAGCGCTTCATATTTTGGGTCATAGCAGACTGTGACAGCTGTATCTGCTATATAACCATCAATGTGGACGCCAATATCTATCTTAAGCACGTCTCCTTCCTTGACCAAGGTATCATCATTTGGCTCTGCGGTATAGTGCGCGGCTATCTCATTGAGGCTTGTATTAACTGGGAATGCCGGCTCGGCCTTTAGACTGCGGATTTGAGCCTCAACTGATTCACAGATCTCAAAGAGCGTCAATCCTACGTGGTATTTTTTGCGTGCAGTCTCCCTCACCTCTGCTGCTATCTTGCCGGCCTGCAGATAGCATCCAAGATTCATCTTGTTCTGATTTTGTATTGCAGTTCCTATATAGAGATTGTGCGGCAGACTGACTGCAAAAAATGAGCGCTCAACATTATACTACCTGATGCGACTTCTATATACATGTCATGAGCCAGTAGAATAATTTCCAGTATGTCTATAAACTAGGACCACAGTCGGGCAAGAACATAGTGAAGTCCTAAGAGGCCAGAAAAATATTCTTCAACAGGATAGAAAATTGAAATACTCTATATATGCCTAAATTGAACTCTCCAAGTTGGAGAAGCTAAATATGCTTCTTCCCCCATTAAGAACTGATTCATAAATTCGGTCCAGATAAGATAGAAGGGGGAGAGGAAAAGAGAGATAGATAGAGATAGAGATATGTGCTCCTTACCGGCCAGCAATATGGTAGTACTTGTAGTTAGCTACTTTCTGCCATCCTGTGCATTTCAT
>CAYXGH010000182.1:0-3028 GCA_964464485.1 uncultured Nitrososphaera sp. | reverse complement strand
ACTATGACTATTCTCTTAAATATTATATTTTTGCATTGTTTTTGTAGCGTGTCAGCTGATCCTGCCGTCAGGGAGCTAGAGTGGTACCTGCGTGATCACCTATTTAGGCAATCAAACGCTGGCAAGACCTCATTTAGAAGAGAATTCCTGCCACAGGAAATGGTGGCCCTTTATCTACGATACAGAAACTCCGACCCTGACCAGTTATCAAACATCATGACCTCTGTGATTAAAATCCTGACTACAAGAAAGGTTGTGAGGCAGGATAGCAACGAGCTGAAGCTGCTAGGCAGGATGACACGGCTGCAATGCGTAAAATGTTTCTATGTCAATTACCTAACAGAGGTTGAGCCTAGGGCGTGCCTTCGGTGCCAGCACAGTGAGCTACAAGACTTTCAAAAGAAGAAGGCGACATAAACATCTCGACCTCAGTAATAACTACCTCTTGCTGTAGCCTGAACTTGGGTGTCTGAATAAATGAGTTGACTGTGTCGCAGCAAGGAAATGATTGAATTTAAATGCTGTTTAGGATGTTTTGGTTTACAGTTCTTACCCGGAAGTATTTGCCTTTGACTATAGAAGAATCTCTTCAAATTTTTTGATTCACTCATGTAGGACTAAGGGTGTGATGTCTAGAAAGCTTGATATGAACTTCAGCAAGGCCCTCTAAGTGTAGTGCAGCTGCAAAGCAGGAAAAAGTGGACAGTTAACGGCACGTCAAGAATTAAGCCAGCCCGAGAGACTTTGAAGAAGGTGATGCCCGTATCAAAAAAGATAGGCGTCACCAGACTTGCCGACATTACTGACATGGATGTCCTGCGTATCCCAAATTATTCTGCGGTAGTACCTGGCACTGAGGACTATATCTGGGTCTACAGCGGCAAGGGCCCAACAAAGGAGCACGCAATGGCAAGCGCACTAATGGAAAGTATTGAACGCTACTCTTCACTGCCGTCAGGCTGGCGGGGCAAATTTGTCAGGTCAAGCTATTCTAAGCTGTCTCAGACCTACAAGGCGTTGCATCCTGACAAGATAGTAGAGCCAGTAAGGTTTCTGTACCGCACCGACATGATAATGGACTGGCTACCTGGCTATGACCTTGTGAATGGCGAGGAAATAATGGTACCTGCATCCATTGCATTGTTTCGATACACGCCGCCTCCGCCGGCTGTCAATCCGTTTGCATACTTTCATACAAATGGACTTGCATCCGGCAATGTAATGGAAGAGGCAGTCTGTCATGCCCTATGTGAGGTAATAGAGCGAGATGCAATGAGCCTAGCAGACCTACGGGCAAGCGCTATCCCATTCCACATCTTGCGCACAATTGTACATTCCCTAAATGCTGTGGCATTTTCAGTGCCCCCTATTTTAGCCGACAAATTTGTAGATGACCCGAGCATATTCCCTGATGTCGACATTTCAGAAATTGACTTTGGGCCTGTCAAGAACTTGGTCGAAAAGTTCAAACAGGCAGGCATTTCGCTTATGGTAAAGGATATTACCTCCGACATTGGCATTCCGACATTTAATGCAAGCAGCGTAGAGTGGATCAGCCACGACTACGGCTACCTTGCAGAGGGACATGGGACACATCCTGATGCGAGGATAGCCCTCCTCCGCGCAATCACTGAAGTATCACAGACAAGGGCTGCAAACATTCAGGGCGCAAGAGATGATCTGCGGAAGATCAAGTATGGCGATGAGAACACCGATGATAGACGCGCTTGGCAGTTTATGCCCTCAACAAAAAAGATCAAATTCCCAGAAGTACAGACATTCTTTAACGAAGATATTCTCGACGATATCAATTTGATCCTATTACGCTTAAAGAGTGTAGGGTTGAATCAGGTAATTATCGTCAACCTAACAAACCCTGATATTGGAATTCCGGTGGTCAGGGCAATAGTGCCAGGCCTTGAGACTTTCAAGATAACAAAGTCAGTTATGGGCATGCGAGCAAGGGCGTGTTTTAAGCAATGGGCAAGCCGATAATATTTCTAGGGCCATCGCTGAGCCATGAAAAGGCAAGGAAAATCTTTGACGCAGACTACAGGCCCCCTGCAAGAAAAGGAGACTTTTTGCGGCTGGCTGCAGATTTTGATGCAGTAGAGATGGCGGTTGGGTTTGTCGATGGTGTGTTCCTGCAGGACTATCCCCCCACTCCGATTGAAGTGTACCATCTGGCAAGAAAGAATGGTGTGCTATTAGCCGGTGCAGCAAGCCTAGGCGCATTGAGGGCAGTTGAGCTTGAAAAGTTTGGCATGGTAGGAATTGGCAAGATATTTCAACTCTACAAGATGGGCAAGCTTAATGCAGACGACGAAGTGGCAGTCACATTTGCCTCAGAGGAGGGTGACTACCAGCTACAATCTGAGGCTATGATAGACATACGGTATAACCTCTACCTTGCACACAAAAAAGAAGTCATCAGCGAAAAGGCAAAAAATGTGCTTGTCAAACTGGCAAAAGAGATTTACTTTCCCCACCGAAAATATACGTACATTCTCGAGGAAGCAAAGAACAGGTATCCCGTGCTTGAAAGCGAGATCAACTCTTTTGGCAGCTATATTAGGTCAAATAGAAAGAGCCTCAAGGAAATGGATGCAATAAGACTTGTAAAATACCTTAAGGAGCGCTACGACTCTACTAATACTATTTCGACGCGATAGCTGCATCTATCTGATTGACGAGGTTTGATATGCTGACAGGCTTTCTGATAAACGCCTTGACATCTATTGTGGGAAACATCTTTCTGAACTCTTCATAATAGATCTGAAACGCGGTCAGAAAGCAGACCTTAACGCCTGTGTCCCTTTTCTTCAACTGTCTGTACAGGTCAAAGCCGTTTATCTTAGGCATTCGGATATCAATTATCATAAGGTCATAATACATAGGTTGAAAGCTTGCAAGGACGGCCTGCGGATCGATGAAGGTATCGACTGTGAATCCATGGAGCTCAAGGCCCTTCTTAAGGACATCCGTAATGTCAGGTTCGTCATCCACTACTGCTATCCTTTTCATGAAC
>CAYXGH010000181.1:0-3048 GCA_964464485.1 uncultured Nitrososphaera sp. | reverse complement strand
TTTCCGCACAAAAAGGATAAATAGTAACGCAATTATAGCGTGATAGAGTGCATGAAGGAAAATGGACTATAAAGCATATACATTAATAGGAATATTACTGGCATCACTTGCATTGATTGTACCGATTGGAACTACATATGCCCAACAAGAAGAAGAAGAGGATGGCGGCCCACTTGGTGATCTCCTAGGCGGAGATGAACAACAAGGCGATGAACAACAACAACAAGGCGATGAAACAGATACTGCCACGACTGATGAGGCAGCGGTTCCTGCTATTAACGCAACAGGAGGAGAATGGACAGCATTCGACCTTACAGTAGAGGATCAAACATATCCAATAGAGTACATGATCACTGGTGGCTCTGTGCAGAACATGACAATCCATGGCGAGAACCAAACGCTTGGAGTGACAATTTTGTCAACGGATGATGGAACGCTATCTCTCAGACTACCAAGAGAGGTAATTGACTCTCAAACAGCCGAAGGATCAGATGCGGATTTTGCAGCATTTATTGATAACGCGGAATACACACAACCAGGCGAAATCGAGCCAGAAGCAGAAGACAGTAGAACGCTGTTAATTGGCTTCCCAGTAGGCGCAGGGTCAATCGATGTTATAGGTACTTCCGTAATTCCAGAATTCAGCACAATAGCTGTAATCGTGTTGGCTATTGCAATTGTTGGAATCGTCATAGCAACTGCAAGACACGGCAGGTTCAGTTTCGGCCAAAGGATATAAGACTTTTTTCCTCCTTCTTTTTATTACTTGAAAAAAGCCTTACCGAAAGGTGTTGTTGTTGTTGTTGTCATCGCAAGATGGGGCCTTCGGAGGGATTTGAACCCTCCTCAAGCGGTCTCTGCCAGAAGTCGAGAAATCGACCACAGCCGCCTATACTAACCAGGCTATACTACGAAGGCCAGCCAGCCAGCAAATTTGCAACAACTACAGTATATAATCGTTCGACCACCCTCATCTATTTGGAAGGATGCCGACTCTGACAGTTTCAATGCCCAAGATCTCAAGCCGTTCTGCAAGGCCATTGAGGCCTATTGAGTCACCCCCCAAGTGTCCCATTACTACAAGGTTGCCCTCCAGCTTTTCTTCCCTCATTTTCATCAGTTCGCCATAATCTATATGCAGATAGATGACCGTAGAAACACCGTGCTGGAAGTATGCCTTAGCAATGTTAAAGCCACCATTGGTGCCTGCGGCCACCACTAAAGTCCAATGGCCTGCTTTGTTGTTTTGATTCCCAAATCTTACTCGTACCTTGGTTGCAGCATGGCGGAATTCGGGGATCTTACTAATGGATTTGACAATATCTGATACGTATTCTGTCCTGCCGGCGTTGATGGCGCGCAATATAACCTGCCGCATGTATTCGTCGCATGGCTGGTGAATATTGACAAGCGGCATGCCAAGCGCCTTGGCAGCTCCGACTACATCACTGTAAATATTAGCATGGTTACGTGTCTCGATTCGCTCCTTGAGCTTCTCAACGGCCTCTCTTGCGATTTTCTTGGGAACACCATGCTCTACCATATAGTCTATGTGCCTATCAAATACCTTGTAAAAATTCACTGTGGTAGCACCAATGGGGTGGTGAGCAATGACTGCATCACACTCAAGCTGCTTTGCGAGCATCAGCTCTGCGGTTCCTATGTCTATTCCGATCAGCACTTTCCTTATGTTCTTGCCTTTTATGTGCACGGCACTGTCTGCCGGCATTTTCTTCCAGCCGGCAAGCTCAAGCCCCACTTTCATGATTGTATCTGTATCTACAGCCACGGCTGCCAGTCGGCACAGTGAAAAATTTAAATCTGATCTACAAGCCAATACCAAAGCCAGTATGAGCTGTTCAGACGAGCACGTTTCACACTCGATACACAACAACCTGATCCAGATCACACCCCAGCTAAAAGCAAGGTTGCAGAAGGCCAAGTACGGAGTCTACAACCACTCTTCAGTGGAGCTGTGCCACTGGACAAAAAAGTCGTTTGCGGAAGAGGGCAACTGCTATAAACACAAGTTCTACGGCATCTCTACTCACCAATGCATGGAGATGACCCCGACTGCAATGAACTGCGAAAACAGGTGCATTTACTGCTGGCGCCCAACAGAGTTTTATGATACGCTGCAGATGCCAGAGGAGCTGGTCGACGAGCCGGATATTATCATTGAACAATTGATGGCTGAGCGGAAAAAGCTGATAAATGGCTTTTATGGCGACCCTAAGAATAACAAGAAAAAGCTTGATGAATCGCTGTTGCCAGCCCATTATGCAATTTCATTATCAGGCGAACCCACGATGTACCCTAAGCTGCCGCAGCTGATAAAATACTTAAGGTCGCTCAAGGCAACTAAGTCAATTTTTCTGGTGACAAACGGGCAAGAGCCGGATATGCTAAAGAGGCTAGCTGTAGAAGACGCACTGCCCACTCAGATTTACTTATCGACTAACGCTTCAAACAAAAAAATGTTCTATCAGATAAACCGTCCACGTCACCGCGACGCATGGGAGCGATGGTGGGAGAGCCTTAGATTACTTGCAACCCTCAATACCAGAACTGTGCTTCGGATGACTCTGATAAAGGGATACAACGACGGCTACGATTTTGTTAGGGAATTTGCGAATATGATGGTGCAGGGTAATCCCCACTTTATTGAGCTGAAATCTTATATGCACATTGGCATGTCGACCCAGCGGCTAGAGCGAGACCACATGCTGGAAATGCATGAAATAAGGAACTTTGCAGCAGAGCTGTGTGCCAAGATGCGTTCATTCAAGGTAATGGATGAAAGTGAGATTTCAAGGATAGTGGTACTTCAGAATGAAGTGCGCTATGTGGACAGGTGGATTAAGGAATACATCCTTTGAGTGTCAGAGCTTTAGATACCACAGGGCAAATTTTTCAAGTGCTCTTTTTCGATGAGAATATTCGTTCTTGCTTTTCTTTAGCTCCGCAAATGTGAGGTCGGTGCCACCAGGGATAAATATAGGATCATAGCCCCAACCGCCCTCTGTTATCCTTTCAGATATCCTGCCG
>CAYXGH010000180.1:0-3091 GCA_964464485.1 uncultured Nitrososphaera sp. | reverse complement strand
TACTAGAATTTTCTAAATAAAGCTTTTTAAGCTGTTAGCGAGAATATAATAGTGATTGTTGAGCTTCTGTGTTAAAGAGAGAAGCTCGGCTTTTGAAATTTGGTAAAAAAATATGTGTGGAATAGCTGGAATTTTGAGTAAGAAAGGTGAGAACGTCGTGCCACTTTTAGGCTCGATGCTCCACTGTATGGTGAATCGAGGTCCCGACGGGGCCGGCTTGGTTGCTGATGATCGGATTGTCAAGTCCGATTCCATTTCAGCAATGCGATTGCAGTTTGGGAGGGTTAGTGGAAAAAGTGCACTTGGGCACACACGTCTTGCAATAGTTGGAGGCACCTGCGGCGCGCAGCCTTTTCGTAGCTGCGATGGGCGGATTCTGTTGGAACACAACGGCGAGATATATAACTACAAGAAGATTAGAGAAAGGCTTGGAAGGCGTCACAAATTCACTACCATGACTGACAGTGAAGTGATTGTGCACCTTATTGAAGATCACCTACGTACGAATAGTCTTCTTGGAGCAATAAAGAAAACAGTTGCAGAGCTTGATGGAGTATATGCCCTTGTAATACAGGACAAGAAGACCGGTGAGACCGTTCTTGTAAGGGACAGGATAGGCGTGCGGCAGCTGTATTATGCCGAAACGAGCAAGTTCATAGCTTTTGCATCTGAACGCAAAGCCCTGTGGAAGATCGGGATAAAAGAGCCGACAAGAGGTATACTGCCAGGTAGTGCAATTATTATTTCCCAAGACGGCCGGCTTCAAAGCTTCCAAGTTGCTGACCCAATTCCCCAAAAGGTCCGAATAATACATAGAACAATGGCATCTGCAGTTGAAGCGTATAGGAAAGCATTGGTTGATGCAATGGAAAAGCGCGTTCAAGACTTCCAGAGGATAGGGATAATATTTTCTGGCGGCATCGATAGTGTGCTTATTGCTTACCTTGCTGCCAAGATGGTGCCTGAAGTAATATGCTACACTGGTGGCGTAACCGGCTCTAGCGACATTGTCTATGCCCGACAGATAGCTGATAGACTAGGCCTTAAGCTGAAGGTTTGCGAGCTTGACCAAGAGGGGGTAGAGAGGCTGATACCTGAAGTGATGAATGTCATCGAGGATAGTAACGCAGGACAGGTTGAAGTGGCGCTGCCAGTTTACTCTGCTGTCAAGCTGGCCCATGAAGACGGAATAAAAGTGATGCTTACAGGTCAGGGCGCAGATGAGTTATTTGGAGGCTATTCATGGTATGCTAAGGTCGTAGAAAAGGAAGGTTACAAAATGCTGCGCAGGCATATGATAGAGGATCTTCTTTTGCTCTATAAGGAGACGCTTGAGCGTGAAGACAAGATAACAATGGCGCACAGCATCGAGTTGAGGGAACCATTTCTCGACCCTGAAGTGATCAAGGTCGCGCTAGCAACCAGCTTACGGCTCAATGTTAGAGGCGGAGGTGATAGTTTTGGCAAGCACGTACATAGAAAGCTTGCAGAGACACTCGGGATACCCGGGGACATCGCCTACAGGGTTAAGGAGGCGGCGCAGCATGGCTCGGGCATGCATGGGATGTTAGACGATATAGCAAGGAAACACGGATTTGAGGACTCCACAGTACCGGATATTTACCTTGAGGAGCTCAAGATGCGTGAGAAAATAGGAAGCTCACAGAGGTACGGCTATCTCTTTGTTGACGGTAAGATATGGATTGCAGAACCCCCAATACAGATGTACCTAGACAGCATATTAAAAAAGACGGCCCGGTTTGAGCTCATGGCAACACAAGAATAGACTCAAGCAATGTTACAGCTTGAAGCCGACCTGATGCTTCTAGCAGTTATGAAAGGTGCGACGACCAACGCAGGGATGCTTGCCGCTATAAAGAGTGTCTGGAATGGTGCAAGAACGCTTGCGCTTGTTCCTCCTGCTCCCGCGATCCCTATTCCAAGCAGGGCTGAAATGAGACTGCCAGCGCAGGTGGGGCACCCAACAAATAGGCCGCTTGTGGCTCCAATGCCTGCTGCAAGGGATGTCTTTGTCTGAAGCGACTTCTTTAGTCTAAACGCAAAGATGCTCAATGCAACATTAAAGCCTACCAGCAAAGACACAATAGTAGCAAGAATCACATTGAGTGGTATTATCAATATCAAAAAATGATCAGTGATGTAGAGAGTGACCATGGGCATGTAGCCGGGGGCAGCGCAGCATGGTATTAAGTCAAGCGATGGTACGTTGATCCCCCTTTCAGTGAAAGACACATCCGCCCGGTATACAAGTATCTGCGAGAGAAAGCCAAAAAATATCCCATAACCAATTGCAGCAACTATCATTATCTTCCAATAGTTTCGGTCAGAAAATGCGCCTGTGATAAATGAAATCAGACTGTTTGTAAGGCCTAGTGCAGTCCGGATGTGCTCTGACCGAAAAATGACGTATGCGCCATATGCCATCGATGCCATGGAAGCAGCAGTTATGGCAAGCATGCCCCATGCAAGTCCTGTCAGTTCCTGCGACTCAACCCTCAATAGCTCTGAAGAAGGCATCGTCAGCCGGCTGTATATTATGAATGCAATTATAAGCGAGAAGAAGCCTACAAAAAAAACTCTAAAACCGCTTTCCCTTAAAGCTTGCCATTTCTTCTCTTCCATGTCTGATTAACTGTATGTGAAATCAGCTACGATTGCAAATTAAATCCTATCGCAGACCCGTAAACCCTTAATTCTCGGTAAGTCTAGTATACTAGCGACACAATGTCAGGAGATTCTTCGCAAGAGGAAGAGGAATACATTTTCGCCAAAATAAGTTATGTAGGGTTCGTAGACCAGCTGGGGCTCGAAGGGGTCGTAGTATTGAAGTCATATGACGGCAAAGAGTTCCCAATGCGAGCATTTTCCGGCGAGGTGGCAAGGCACATTTCACGTTTTCAAGAAGGAGACAAGGGCAGCATACCTACGATCTACAACTTGGTTGAAGAAATTGCCGTAATGCAGGATCTTCTGCTAGTCAAAGTACATGTATACCAGAGTGGCTCAGTTCTGCGAGCAAATCTTTACTTTAAGAGCAAAAAGGGCGAGATTGTCCTTCGCAATTATCGTG
>CAYXGH010000179.1:0-3119 GCA_964464485.1 uncultured Nitrososphaera sp. | reverse complement strand
AAAAGTCTAAAAGGAACTGGAGCATAAAGAAAAAATTTGTCAGCAGCAAATATTCTACCATGGCTTCTTCTGAAGATAATAATGTTGTCAGCAGAATCAAGACCGGAGCATCTCTTCTAGCAAGCGGAGGAACGCTTACTAGCGAGCCATGTCATAAATGCAGCGGAGTCCAAGTGCGCCTTGGAGACAAAATTACTTGCATCAATTGTGGCAATGAAGTAAATACAGGAGGAGGAGGAGGCACTCAGCCAAAGGCAGAACTAGACAAGGTAGTACCAGCACGAAGAACGGCAGTATTGACATCAGCTGCATCTCTAATTGAAGAAAAGATCGCGTTGCTCGCATCAGAAATAAGGGTTGAGAATGACATTTCGATGCAGAGGCAAAAGGCGGAGCTTCTAGAGAGATATCTGGGGATTTTGGAAAAGACTAAGAATCTCATAGGATGACCGGCGGAATGTATTTAAGCCTATAGGCATAATTTGCTATCAATGAGCAGTAAGAAGAAAAATGCTCCGCTTCCTGCTTCAAGCGCGGGTCTTCTGAGGTTTTTTGAAGACGAGACAAGAGGCTTCAAGATCAGGCCGGAGATTGTGCTGGGGATAACTGGTGCTGTTATCGGAGCATCAATTATGATAAGAATTGTGTTCCCTGTCGGTTGAATATGGATGCTTGCACCCCGGCGCGACGATGTATCAAATATTCACAGGCGCTGGTCTGTTACCAGAATAAACCCTTCCTCTTCTAGGGTATCGTATGCTATCTGGATCGGATGTGCAGTAATCATTGTTGTTGTATCACACGTTTACAATTTTCAGGCAGGGATAACAAGCCTTGCGCTGTACCTTCCTCTTAGTCTAGTATTCCTTGTGGGCTCTCATTTCCTTGACTATCTTGCACTCCGAGGCACTCCAGTACACAAATTCTCGAAAATTGCACACGTTTCTGCATTCGCTAACGTATTTTGGTCACTTACTATTCTTCTAGGAATCGCCGCGGATTTTGTATTTTCCAAGTCTCCATCAATGGACTATGTCATTGCAGGCATGCTCCTTGCAGTGGGATTCAGGATAGGTTTATTTATTTCAGTATTTGGAGCCAGCACAGCTAGGGCAATATTAGTGTCGTTCATACAACCTGTCATCTTTTTCTTTGCGTTTATACCTTCATCTTCGTACCATTCAATCGTGACGCAAAGTTATGCGGGCATTGCGTTTGGGACAATTCTCCTAGCAATTGGCATAGTATGGACTGTCATCGCAGATAGGGCCGGAAGGCCTGGTGTAAAGAGTACCTTTGGGCTGCTTCGTGCTTTTCTTGTAGCTTGGTCAGAAAACAGAGTAGACATGATCGAAGAACTAATTGAAGCAAAAGCTCACGAAAATCTTATAACAACAAAGGTCATTCATTTCCTTTTTGCAGGCAACCAGGCGGCTATAGTACTGCCAGACGTGCACCCTGGTCCTTTTAGCATGGTAGGGGGAAGTAATCTCCCCTATGTTCTTTACGAAAAATTCTCAAAAAGGGCTCTGGTAATGCACAGCGTTTCAGACCATTCGCTCAACATTCCTTCCAAGAAAGAAGTAGAGAAATATGTCAAAGACCTAGGACAAATGATAACAAAGGAAAAGGGGGATACGTGCAGCGCGCCTGTCCAAGTGAGGATAAACAACTCTACTTCAACTGGTATTGCATTTGGCAATACTGCAATGATCATGCTGTCGCTTGCCCCCACTGGCATGGAAGACATTCCTCGGGCCGTGAGCAGCGAACTTGAATCCTTTGGCGCAACTATTGGATTTTCTGATGTTTTGGTAGTTGACTGCCATAATGCAATGGGCAAACACCTAGACGATTCTGACAGAAACGATCTGATCGCATCTGCAAAGCAATGCTTGGACCAATTGAAAAAGCAACCCCAACAGCATTTCAAGGTAGGTTTTGCCAGCTTAGACGATGTAGATTACAGAATGGACCGGACAGATGAGTTGGGACAAGGCGGACTTGCGGTACTAGTCTTAAGTATAGATAACAAAAGCTATGTCATAGGATGGGCAGACTCAAACAACATGGAGAATACAGCGCGTGACTACATCGTCTCCAAAATAATAAACAGTAATGCAATAACTATGCTAGAGATATGCAGTTCTGATACGCACTCAACGTCAGGCAAGAGGACAAGAGAAGGATATTTTGCCCTTGGAACTACCACTAATCTGGACAAGATTGCTACAGCGTATATCCAACTCTGCTCCAAGGCAGCAGAGATGGCCGCTGAATCTGCATTTGAGAGTGCTTGTGCCCAATCAGCCATCAAGGTAATGGGCAAAAAGCAGTTTGAGGATTACTCTAGTGCACTTGACAGTTCGGTGAATGTAACAAAAATCTTTATTGCAATCACTGTTGCAATCTTTATTGCAATGCTAGCCTTATCCTAGTAGTTGCTTGAGGCTGAGGCTACAACATACATTTCAGGCAAAAAGCCCTTTACATCCATAATAAAAGATCTGAACTTGTGTATCGGTACAAGTGGAACTGCATTGATAAACCTTACCGACTCAGCATGCAATGTTAGCATGACGGGCACGACCTGAGATATCGTTTTCTCATACTTGATTAGCCGCTCAGCTCGTAACGCCTGCTTTTGGGAAGAATTTGATATCGATGAAAGGTTACTTCGTTTCCAGTGCTTGCAGTCAACTGCTATTGTAAAACCATCTGAACTGGTTCCAACAACGTCAATTTCCATTCGGGGTTTAGCAAATCTAACACTAGTCCGAGTGCGGTACCCAAAAGATCTGAGGACCTCAGATGCTAGCTTCTCAAAGTCTTTCCAGGAAAGGTATGTTGATACCTGCTCGATGTCGCCTCTCATCTGAAGTGCAAGCACTGCAGCACGGATCCTGTCAGATCCCGAAAACTTAACCGTGTTTTTAGAAGCAGAACCAATATTGTTAACTTCTAAATAATCAAGCACGCTTTTTGCAACTGACTTACTAGAGATAGCGCAGGCCTGCTGGAAGCTATCAAGGGACATAACCTTCTCCGGTTCGATCGCTGCAAGTACCTTGACTAGCAAATCAGCATGCATATAGATATAGAGCACACATGTTCAATCG
>CAYXGH010000178.1:0-3134 GCA_964464485.1 uncultured Nitrososphaera sp. | reverse complement strand
GTTTCTCAAATATCTCCGGGTGCCTGAGCGGAAGCTCGATCATTTCTCGGACTTTTTGGATCTCTTCTTTTAGGCCGCCAATGTCCTCGTATGTCACCTGCGGGACTCCTCTGAGAGTCTCACCCTTTTCTGCTATGTGGAATATCGTCTTCTGTGTGACTAGAACAGCATCTGCAGCAGGCGTGACACCAATTACTTGAAATGTCAGTCTGCCGCCAAAGTATGGAACCATCACGTTATCACCCTTGATTAGCGGCACACTTTCAAGAGCATCTGCCAGATAGCGCTCGTCTATTGGCGGTATGGCCTCAAGAGGTGCCACAATCACTTTTTCGGCCGGGACTGCCTTTATCTTCTTGACAATTACAGTATCGCCTATCGCAATGCCAGCATTATTCCTGACAAGACCATCCACCCTGATAATGCCCTTGCCCTCATCAGAAGGATAAAGCGGTAGACATTTGGCAACCGTCCTGCGCTTGCCTCTGATTTCAATAACATCTCCAGTTGATGCACCCAGCGAATCCATTGAGTCGTAGTCGATTCTTGCTACTCCTCGACCAACATCTCTGGTATACGCTTCAAGTACCTTTAGGGATAGGCTATTCTGGCTCACACCAACACCTTAGAAATACCTCTCTTTATACCTTGTTATCTTTCGCCCTATCTGCGATTACAAATACAAGTTTTGCAATAAATCCTATACAAATAATTCTAAAAAACTAAACCTCTAAAGAATTATAACTTTCCTCCAAGCTCCCGTTATTGAAATCATGATAAAAGAGAGCAACAAGCCGATGCTGCCAGGCGAGCATATTGCATACATCGAGGAATTTGAGGGAGGCAAGAATACTTACATTGCTTACGATGGGACGGTGCGGTCTGCAGCTGTCGGAACAAGAGTTTATGATCTAAAACGCAGGATTGTCAAGGTTGACCAAAAGAACTCGCCGATGCTACCAAAGGTGGGTGATACCCTTGTCGGTTATGTCGATATGCTGTTTAGTAGCATGGTCTCTGTCAAGATCCTATACATAAATGACAAGAGATCTGATGCAGGGTTTTCTGCCATTGCATCAGCAAGGGTTGGAGGCCGCGGAGATAGGGACAGAAGGGGTGGTGATAGGCGTGCCACATTTCATACAGGCGACATTGTAAGGGGTAGAGTCGTCAGCCTGCTCAACTCGACGGTGCACCTTACGCTTGCAGAAAAAGAGTATGGAGTGCTCTATACCTTGTGCTTCATATGCGGCGGAGATACCGTGCGCACCAATGAAAACACGATAAAATGCGTTGAGTGTGGTGCATTTGAAGAACGCAAGCTGACGCATGACTATGGCAAGGAAACATTCCGTCTGATACATAAAGCAGGCAAGTAGAGAGTGTAGTATTACTAGTAGTGATGTAAAATAATATCAATAACAGCATGGCACCAAAGGTTGCCTTTCAGGGTGAGCGAGGAGCTTATGGCGAAATGGCTACTCTACAGTATTTCCCCGACGTTAAACTGCTGCCGCTCAAGTCATTTCAAGATGTATTTGATGCTGCAGAAACTGGCAAAGTAGAGTATATTGTAGTACCATTGGAAAACTCGATAGAGGGAAGCATCAATGAGATCTATGACTTGTTGCTCCAGACTAAAATGAATGTCGTAGGCGAGATTTACCAACGCGTCAGACACTGTCTTATTGCAAACAGAGGCACAAAAATGATCAGGTATGTGCATTCGCATCCACAAGCACTTGCACAATGTAGAACATATCTTCAAAATAAAGGGCTCAAGCCTATGCCGACTTACGATACAGCTGGCGCAGCGAAGATGATAAAGGAAAACAAGATGGCAGATTCTGCTGCTATAGCAAGTAAGAGAGCGGCAGAATTGTATGATATGGAGATACTTGATGAAGGTATAGAGGACAGGAAGAACAATTATACTAGGTTCTTTGTGCTGTCGCCAAAAAAGAAAAAGGGTGGAAAAAGCGATCCGCATGATATCGGCGGCCACAACCACAAGACCTCGATCATATTTTCAGTCCGGCATATCCCTGGCGCGCTTTTTGGTATCTTGGGCGAGTTTGCAATACGCAAGATAAATTTGACTAAAATAGAATCGCGGCCAACCAAGGAGACACCTTGGGAATACAACTTTTATGTAGACTTTGAAGGTCACCTCCAGAACAAGGCTGTGCATGAAGCACTCTTGTCAATAAAGCCAAAGACATCTTACATCAAGATACTTGGTTCTTACAAAAAGGCTGAGTTTCACTAGTGGCGCCTTAAGCGCAACCCTATGCCTATCGTTATTATGCCAGTTACTACAAGCATAAGCGCGCCGGTCAGGCCGAGCGGACTTGACTTTGTCTGTGCATGACCCTCAATTGTAAGATCTGAAGTGCCTGTATTGTTGATCGTTATCCTGTGCTGGCCGGCCTTTTGCGCAGTCAGATCGTAACTGAAGGAGTAATTGCCGCTTCTTGACTCAATCACTTGATCATCCGGATCTTTGATCTCAATATGGAATGTAGTGCCGCTCACCAAAATGCTTGCAGTGCTCTCTACGTTCATATCCGGAGTAATTACATCCACTGTTCCAGGCCTGATAATGTTGTCAAGTGGGACATCTACTGGCACATTGGAATAGATACTTGACGCTATGCCAATGGCAATGAATACTATTCCTGCTGCAATAGCTATGTAAATGACCTTGCTTGCCAGCATATAAATTGCCGAAGTGTGATGCTATATATAGTGCTTTATGGCATTGCAACCAACAAGAGCAACACCATTAATGATAGCATATTAAGATCTTCTTATACAACAGCAATACCTCATCTTACTATATATGGAACACATAACAGAATTTTCCAATTTTGCAGTCAATCATGACTGAACAACAGGCGTTGGATTGTACAGTTGAAAGGCAATTGATTCCCTTAGCTTCTTAGATTTCGCGCTAATGTGCAAGCTCAAAAAGATTGGGCTGGTTCTAACGTAGTTGGCGCCAGAGACGGATTATAGACAGCAGTCTACTTTATTTTTACTGATATTTATTTCTGACATTAGAGCGCAGATTTCTTCTGCACACTCAAAATGGTATAGAATATATCTTATTCTTAGATTAGCGCTTTCTAACA
>CAYXGH010000177.1:0-3134 GCA_964464485.1 uncultured Nitrososphaera sp. | reverse complement strand
CCTTTCAGTGTTAATCTTCTCCTTTTTTAAATATGTATAATCGCTGATGTTGCCACAACACACGAACAGTATTTCAATATTGAAATCTGGATATTTTTAGAGAAAAGGAACACCTCTAAACTTATATCCCTCTTCTCTAGTTAAGTATTTTTCATTAACAAGATGTCTCATTCTCTTGTCTTATACTCATCAGATGTATTTAGGAACAACTAACTATTATTATTGTTATAAGTGTTCTATTCAACGATAAGAGAACGGTAGAGTCGGTTATTGGTAATATCTTGGAATTCAAAGATCTCATTTGAAACATGATTCTTGTCTTCAAAAGTATGTTATTGACATACACAAGATGCATGAAGTTCTAGGTTTGTGTAGCCGTTTGTGTAGCCTATTACCGATTGTTATAGATCGATGGGATAGAGGCAAAGTAAATTCTAGCAATATCGAGGGCAAGGCTATCTACTCTGCCCGATTTTTTCCCTGTTGTCCTCCAGATAACTACCTACTACCATTATTGTTGCCAAGAAGAAACATTTTACAAATAGCGTGTGCTATCTACTAGATCATATGGTTCATCAATCGACTATTGGCCACGAAAATGCCGGCAACAGAGATTCAGAGGCGGGTATGGCCGCTACTAACACGGCTTCAGAAGGTGCTTATTCAAAATTGGATGCTAGTTCCAAGGTGTTAGAGTCCCAAGATGGAAAGAGCCGGATAAAGCCGGTCAGGTCTGGCATCAGTAGAGGAGAGGTGGAAAAAGGAACAGGGACTGTTGAAGCGCTTGGCAATAAAGCGAGGCCTGTGCTCATTGTGGGCTTTCCCAGTGCAGGCCTTGTAGGGTCAATATGTGCAAACTATATCATTGAGAAGAAAGACATGCACCAGCTAGCCTTTGTTGATTCTGAATATGTCGTTCCATCAGCGATATACATAGGTGGTAGGTTCAGACACCCTTTCCGCATCTATTCTAACGACGAAAAAACTCTGTGTGTGGTGGTTTGCGAAGCCCCGTTGATGCCAGAAGGTGTCCACAGCATCATGGAGCTGATGGTTGCATGGGCTTCTAGAAACCAGGTAGGGGAAGTGCTGGTCTTGGATGGGATGCCAGTAAGGGGATTGCCCGACAAACATAGAGAGCCCCTGATACTATCATCGAGTTCATCCCATCCTCAGCCAGAAGGTGGCTCTATAGGAAGTGCCATGATGATGGGGCTGTCAGGAGGCTTGATTTCTGCATGCATATCAAATGAAATGCCTTGCACTGGCGTCCTTATTCATTCAACCAGCGGAGTTCCGGATCCAGAAGGGGCGGCAATTCTTCTAGATACCATAAGCCAAATGCCCTCTGTTCCGCTGGAAATTGATGCAGAGCCACTGAAGAAGCAAGGGCAAGCCATCAAGCGTCAGCTCAAAGAATTCATAAATTCTGTCCGCAGGGAGCAAGAAGAAGAGGGCAGGGGAAGATACCCACGCAGCTCTAGGATATATGGCTGACAAATGGTAAGCTCAGCAACTGTATGTACTATGTCAGCAGCTGACTCACAATTGCGCCAATAATTAGAACAGGCATAAGGACCTTGATTATTGGAATCGCCCAAGCAGGGATTCTGATCCGACTACCCCTGTTCACTTGCTCCAGCAGCTCTTTTTTATTCATGAACCATGCAGTTATTATGACAAGTACAGTTCCGGATATGGCGACTCCGTATGTGCCAAATAGCATGTCGAACACATCTAGGACAGGCTGGCTGCCCTGAAGAACAAGATTCACACTGCTATAGCTCAGTGCCGATGGAAGCCCCACTAGGAAGAGAAGGGCTGCAACCATTGCAGTTGCCCTGCGCTTTGTAAAGTTAAACGTGTCTTCTAGCACGGACACCGGCATCTGAAACATGGAAATCGAAGATGTCAGGCCTGCGAGCAGCAAAAGAAAGAAAAACATGGATCCAACAAGTAGACCAAATTGCATTTCTGTAAATATTGCAGGCATGACCCTGAAAATGAGCGATGTGCCTTGGTCCGGCGCCATATCATTGGCAAAAACAAATGAAAAAATCATCAGGCCCGCTGTGAAAGCTATAGCCACATCTGCAACTATTATTACTAGGGACGACCCAAGAAGGGAACGCTGTTGTTGTCTTCCAAGATAACTGCCATACGCCAACAGGACGCCCATGCCAACTGAGAGCGAGAAAAATGCCTGTCCGATAGAGATTGACCATGTTTCTGGATCGAAAAATGTTGTAAAATCAGGAGTCAGATAGAATTCAAGCCCCTTTTCAGATCCTTCAAGTGAGACTGCAATAGCCGTCAAAGGTATCAGTATTGCCATCAGGAGCAGGACACCGAATTTGTTTATCTTCTCTATGCCGCGGCTGACGCCAAGGCTGATTATCCCATAATTGATCAGAAGGACAGCAACAAATGAAAATACAGGGTAAATGGTAGAGACATAGCTCTCAAAAGAAGAACCTTCTATATCCAGAAGAGAAATGACAAGATATGACAATATCCACCCCAATATGACAAGGTAGTAACTCAGGATGGCAAAGGTTACGATCACTGTCAGCAGCCCGATCCATTTGAATCTCTTCCTTATCTTTTCAAATGCAGAGAGGATTGAGCTCTGATACCGCCTGCCCACAGCCAGCTCAAGCAACATAAAGGTCAGGCCAAAGCTAAATACGACAATAAAGTAGGTGACAAGAAATGCACCGCCTCCATTGGTGCCTACGATGTAGGGAAATCGCCAAATGTTGCCTATTCCTACCGCAGAGCCAACAGCGGCTAAAATGAATCCAAGGTTGGAACCCCATTGCTCTCTCTGCTGAATCATCTAATAACATCTAGAAGTCTATGATTATAAAGTAAATAACCCTGTGTCGCTGCTATTGTGGATGCACGGTAGCTAGGTAAAATGCATTATATACAACATTTTTTATGTGACAGACTATGAAGAAAAATATTCGACAATTCTTGTCCCTCACGATGGCTCTTAGATGTATGACATGGCTGTCGAGGGATCAATCAAATTTGCAAAGATATTTGGTTCGGGAATCATGTTATTGTATATGTTGCTAATGAGAGATATCCACCACCACCACCGAAAAGTTTGACATCTGCAGGGACAA
>CAYXGH010000176.1:0-3140 GCA_964464485.1 uncultured Nitrososphaera sp. | reverse complement strand
ATAAACATCCGAAAAAATGTCAAGCCTATCTCTTATACTATTATCATTAATTGGGCCATCAAACCATTTACCATGGCTCTGATTGCCTGGATTTTCATGCATTTTATCTTCTCCTCTTTGATTCCAGAGGGTCTGCAAAACGAGTACATTATGGGGATGATAATTCTGGGCCTTGCGCCATGCACCGCAATGACCCTTGTCTGGACCTACCTTGCAAGAGCCAACCTCAGCTGTGCGCTAATCCAGGTTTCAATAAACGACCTGATTATTCTGATTCTTTTTGCACCAACAGGGATGCTGTTATTGGGGCTAACAACCGGATTCCCAGTCCCTCTTGACACCTTGTTTCTTTCTGTCCTTTTGTACGTCGCCTTGCCTTTGGGCAGCGCCGCGCTCACCAGAAAAGTAGTTATCAAGAGAAAAGGCGAAGAGTGGCTTGAGAAGGAGTTTATTTCAAAAGCAGAGAAAATAACTCCAATTGGACTGTTGATAACCCTTGTCCTACTCTTTGTGTTTCAGGGTGACAAGATAATACAATTTCCGTACCACATTGCATTAATTGCAGTGCCGCTTTTGATTCAGACGTACCTGATTTTTGCCGTAGGATATTTTGGGTCTAAAAAGTTGAAAATTCCATATGGAGAAGCTGCCCCTACAGCATTCATTGGTGCGAGCAACTTTTTCGAGTTGGCCGTGGCTGTTGCCATAATATTGTTTGGAGTTGATTCCGGCGTTACTCTGGCTGTAGTGGTGGGGGTTCTGGTCGAGGTACCAGTTATGCTTTCCCTTGTAAGAATAATGAAAGCCAACAAGACCAAATTTCGGTTTTTTCAAAATGAACTATTGTAAGAGCCATTCAACTTATTACCTCTCTCTTCTGTTACACTCTGAGGCGGCTGAATTCCCCCATGAGGAGGCTTGACCCTTGGGTGATTAGACCACCGAACTCCTTCACAAGTTGACCAAGACTTTCGTCTTGAATCATCTTTGCAGTGACTTCATCTGCATGAGCTAGGTCTCTATAGAATTGCAGCAGGACCCAACCTCTTACTCATCATCCTTGATGGAAAGGGTCTTTGCAATGCTTTCTAAGCCCTCAGGAGCATTCTCCTGTTCGCTTGTTGTGCTACTGAGATAGTAGATTTCAGGTCTTACCCCATGCTTCTTGTACCATTGTACAAATGGCTTGCCCATCTGTTCTATGGATTCATGGTTTTTTGGGTGCTCGGATGAAGTTGAGTCCCAGATAATTTCCAGTCTCCTCTACTATTTCCGTACCGGATTCAATTTTTTCCATGGTGGTGGCAGCTATAATAAGTACAATAAATACGACCAAGGGAGTAAAAGTATAGTTATAGTTGCAAAAGTTGCTTTCAAAAGAAGAAGAGCAGGAGGAAAAGAAGAACCTACCACACAGGATAGTTATTTTATCAACAAAATCGCTGAAAATTAATAACGCTGCAACATCTTATAACCTGTAGCTCACAATCGTAGCATAATGATGGCTTACAGTGTGACATGTAGGGGGGTAGAAATAGCAAAAAGTAATGCAATTACCATACCCTAATTATATGTGGTAATGCACAATCCTCTGATGAATTGGGCTGCAATCCCTTCTTTCACTTTTCAATCTGAGAATCTTTTTACCCTAGTCGAAATGTGTCAAAAAATTAAGTATGCATTTACGTTATTGGAATGTTTGTCGATTTCGGTATAGGTATCCTGAGCGTTACAATGCCATTTTCGTATGTCGCCTTGCCTTCCACCTTTTCTTCTTCTTCCTTAAACGATATTGGCAATAGAACCCTTTTGTCTATCTTGAGCGGCCTGTGCCTGTAGTATACCGTGCCAAGTGGCTCTGCCTGCTCTCTCTTGGCAGTTATGTACAAGACATTGCCTATAATTCTGAGATTAATATCCTTCTTGGCAAAGCCCGGGAGATCAATTGTGACTACTAGATCGTTGCCCTCTTCTATTATGTCAATTGCTGGCATGACAAACTCATAAAATTCTCTAGATCTGCCATCCAGCTCTTTTGCCAGCTCTCTTGCCACATATCTTCCAATACCCATGGTATAATATAACTTCATCAAGATGATATAAATCCCTTTATTTCAAGCCTTGAAACTTGACAAAGTAAAAATACTCCGACGAGGATATGCACCTAAGTCAATGTATGCCGGTTCTTACGAGATGCCAAACTGCAACGCCTGTGGTAGACAAGTGAGGCCGGGGGAGCTGTCAGAGAGTTTCAGCTGTCCAAAATGCAGGAACGCAACAATATGGCGTTGCGAGGGCTGTAAGGGGAAGCAGAAAAAGTACCAATGTACTGCCTGCGGGTATAAAGGCCGCTAAGTGAGCACTTTGAAAAAGTTTGTAACAAGCTCTCTTTGGTCCTGCTGCATCGTGATAACAGCTTCTGCCAGCTCTTTTTCGACTATTATCTGCTTAGATATGACTGACCTCAGCTTCTTGATGTCAAGCGGCGCAATGCTATCAATTGTGCCAGTGCTGTAGGCGTAAATGTATTCATTGATGATCTTTGAAACAAATGACGGGGCCACCAATATCAGAAATAGCATACTCTCCTTCATTATCTTGGAATCAGAGTCGCTTGCTGACAGTGATGATATGTATGACCGCAGCAGGTGCATACGATTATCGCTCAGCTCCTCAATTGCTGATGCTACCAAAATGCCAGTATCTGTCAGTTCGTAGAATGGCACTCCTTCTAGCTGGAGTGCCTTTGGTCCCCTCCTCAAAGGCAGCCTGCCGCCTTCTCTTACCACACCTGCTGGAATGAGAACTTCGTCAAGGTCGCGGAATATGCCGGAGTAGATGTTTTGCCATAAGATACCATGCTGCTTGGCAATGGCGTGTGCTATCGATGTCCTGGTGCGAAGATCTGGACTTTGCTCTGTGGCCAAATGTGCTATGATGCCGCGCTGCCTCTTTGCCTCGCCAGTGAACTTGTTCTTGCGGGTCTTAAAAGTATCAAATATGGCAATGGTTGACTTTTTCACTTGCAAGTAAGCACCATACACAAGGCTAATTTTTAAGCAGTCTGTTAATATTTTAATTTGTTGTTTTTTCTAGATTAAATTTCAGCATGCATGCATACAATATACACAAATGTACCC
>CAYXGH010000175.1:0-3147 GCA_964464485.1 uncultured Nitrososphaera sp. | reverse complement strand
CCTGTCATATATTGACTATTTTGCTGGGTGGAATTATTTGGTCAAATCTGTCTTGGGTTCCACCGAACCCGCTTGAGAAGAAAAACGTTTTAGCTACATTGTAAATTGAAACCTAGTTTATGGCGCTTCCAAAAGCAGTGGGCCGTAGGGTCCGCCCCCACATACCAATTGAAAAAGACGTTTTTTGTCTACACTGCCTTCATTCCAACTATAATAAGATCAAACTTCTTGATATCATAATGGAACCACATAGATTACAGAAATACAAAGAAAACGGTATAACCCAAATACAGATAAGCCACCACCTTTGATAGCCGACCGTTCAACGAAGTTAAGAGCTCTTTTTTCTACAAAAACTTCTTTTATTGCTTGATTGGTTATGAATTATACTACTACTCTATAATCCTACAAACTCATTCCAACTATTATCTTCATCATCACTTATAGAATTGAGCAAGCTACCTGCACCACTTTTCTTATTAAAAAGAGTAGAATAGTTCTTTGAATTGAATATGCTTGATGCGCTATTATCATGCTGTTTCTTTCTCTGTACCAAATCACTCCACCAATCAGGAAAACAAACCTTCCCAATTGCTTCAGGAGGAACTACAAGTTTGTATTGGGTTCCATACCCGTGTCTTCCCTTAGAGCTTGTGTGAGAAGGGCTCTGTTAACTTAAGACAAATTCCCTTACTTTAAAGCTACGTTATCTATTTTCTTTCCTGTAATAGGTAGTAGCTGATTGCTTTTGATACAAGGTTGATTGGCATTCAGAGCATAAATTGCTTATGCTATTTGAAGCTTGTATGATAAATCAAAGGTCTATGCTGACAGCATTCCTGACTTTTCAGTGTTTTGACTGTGAAAATTAGGAATAAAGTCCTTAAGTTAACAGAGCCCCCTGAAGCGTCCGCTGCCCACCCTTAGGGCATTTCTAAGATTATCATGCGTTTCATTCTTTAGTATTGTACATGTCAAAAAAGCTATCTGTCTCATTGCCTAGTCTGAAACGCAACATTTCCACAACTTTTTTTATATTTATTCTCCTGTCTTGTGCCGAGAAGGCAACATTTTAAATAGAGTTTTCTTCTTTCATGGCTTGTCTTGTACTAATGATGAACAGAGATTATGACATTATTGTGGCAGGCGGCGGCCTTGCTGGGCTTATAGTAGCATCATCAGCTGCATACTATTCTAACCAGTCTCTAAGGATATTGGTTGTTGACAGAAATCCGCTCCCTCAGCAGGGAAGAAAAACAGTCTCTGGCTGGATATGCGGCGATGCAGTGGGCAAAAACACTGTTGACTACATGACAAGCAGAATCAAGATAACGTGGAACCAGCCAGAAATAGAGCACCCAGTCAAAGGCGTAATTGCATATTCACCTGATCATGAAACAGGCATATCATTTGATGGTGAGGGATACATGCTAAACAGGCGGCTTCTCCCACAGAGGCAGCTGAGAGATGCAACAAAGGCAGGAGTCGAGATCAAAGAGCGAGTAGCACTTCGCTCACTTCTTGTAGAGGATAATAATACAGTCATTGGAGTAGAGGGTGACGACTTGGCTAACAAGACCGTCTTTAAAAAGACGGCAAAGCTGGTAGTTGACTGCACAGGCGTAACATCTGTAATGCGAACAAACCTTCCTATCAAATCATTTATCCAACGCAGAATTGACCGCGATGACCTTGAAGCCACCGGAAGGTACATCTACAACTTTGACCTTGCACATGAAGACAAGACGTACTTTGATTCGGATTATTGCATCATACACCTCGATCAAAAATTAGCGCCAGGAGGCTATGCATGGGTATTTCCTAAAGGAAAGAGCAAGGTAAACATTGGCCTTGGCGTTCAGCAAAAGGCTTTTGATATTCGCAACAAGGCAATGGGCGTACATGCTGACCTAAAGACGCTCATAGATCAATATGTTGAAATGAACCCTGCTATTGCAAACCCTCGCCTTGCAGATGGCTCAGATGATAATGGCAACGCCTGGGGCACATGGCAGGTGTCTGTAAGGCGGCAGAATGACTGCCTTGTGGCAAACGGTTACATGCTCGTTGGCGATTCTGCATGGATGCCTAAGCCATTAGATGCTGGAGGCATAGGGCCGGCAATAATAGCTGCCACAATAGCCGGCAAGGATGCAGTGGAAGCGATACAAGCAGGCGATATTTCTGAAAAAGGGCTCTGGCAGTACAACAAGCATTTTATCGATGACTATGGTTACAAGACTGCAGGCCTTGAAGTCTTCCGCAGGATGCTACAAGGGTTAACAAACGAGCAGATCAACTATGGCATGAAGCACTTTTTGTCCAAGATGGATATTGATAAAATTACGCAAGGCGAGCATCCAGAGTTTAGTACTGTAGACAAGCTGGGCATGATAATCAGAGGTGCAATGAATAAGAAACTTGCCGAGGACCTAAGGTATTGTGCCAGCATTAACAAGGTGTTGACTGATCATTATTACAATTATCCTGACACACCGGAAGGGTTCCCCGAGTGGCAGAATATCCTAATTAGGCATCTCGAGGCGGCATATTTAAGATACAAAGATAAAAGCTCTACTACTATTGCTAGTGGGTCTCCCGGAAGAATCAGCAGTCATTCAGCAACAACAACAACAACAACACCATCTTCATCCTAACGGAAGAAGAAGAAGAATGAATTAATATCTCACTTTTTGCATCTTTATTTTTCTGTAAGGAAAAAAATATGCCGCACCCTCTTTATGCCAGATTCCCAGTGACTGAGACAATAGATCTAGGCAGAGGATCATCTACCATCCGGCAAGCAGTCGACAGGATGGTTGAAGACTACTTGGCACAGGAGCCTTTGGGAAAATTTAGCTATCGCATATTGTTACCGCGGGATCCAAAATCGACCAAAAAGGCAAAGGAGATAGGGCTAGCATTTCAAGGAGAGTTTCTGCTTGGATTGCGCAGACGAAAGATCATACCAAATGTGCGCGAAGTACGCTATATACACGACGAGCATCATTATGGATGGCTGCTTGCAAACCCTCAAGTGTATGAGCAGTTTGAAAAGGGGGAAGTATGAGATATGTTGTTGTTGTTGTTGTTGTTGTTGTTGTCCTTGCTGCTAAAAGTACTTGGCCAGTATGTCGTCTAGTTCTT
>CAYXGH010000174.1:0-3163 GCA_964464485.1 uncultured Nitrososphaera sp. | reverse complement strand
GTTCTTCGTTTACCTCCAGTCAGTGCTATCTTTTCTGCAAGTTCTTCGATGTTGGGTTCAGTTAGGCAAATATGAAAATATCCCGTTTTCCAGTATTCAAAATTATTTTCTTCTGGACGTAACTGCGAAGCAGGTTCAATGAATTGAAAAAGCTCAATTCCCACACCATTTGCAGAACTCATATGACAAATCTTGAACTTTCCAAGCCTAGGTCCAAAGACTGTACTCACAAGTTTAGCAAGATGTGGATCATAGTTCTGCTGCTCCTTTTCATGGGTAGTTATCTCTGTGGGTTCAGTTAAAGGCGTCATTTGAATTACATCTCGATACCATCGCATCGCAGAGTCTATGTCAGTAACGCATACAGCAACATGGTTGAATGCTCTTGTTGGCATAAGCAAGAGAGGATACAAACAAGGAACTATATCAAGAATTTGTCGATGGTGAGAAATTGGCCTCTTTTTGTTGCATATAGAAAAAGAAGATGTGATTTGGCCTGACTTCTTGTTGTTGCCAGATGTATAGGATCCTATCAACATACATACGAGATGATATGCTGCACCTTAGACGCTTCTTTATTGAAAGTTAAACGTACCTCTGTAGGGCAAATCCTTCACTTTACCTGATGCGGAAAAGTGTATATGGTTTATGGGGTAAATCTTGTCTTTCTGATTGCCGGCCTGCCTGCCTGTGCAATTGGTTCGCCGTCACTCATTCTACTGGTTCAATGACAATCCTCTTACACCAAGAGACTGAATTGACTTGACGCATAGCCTAGAAGGTGTGTGTCACTACCTCCATTGTTTTCAAATAGAGAAAAACATCATGTGTAACTCTTAGATATCTTGAGTGTTATTCTCTCTTCAAGAGCCATATGTCTTCAAGACGTCGAAATAAAAATGATGATGGTCCTATTACTAGGACCTTAAAAGTTGCTGAAGCAAGCTCTCGGGATGTTGGAAGAAGAATTGGACGAGTTGACCCAAAAGTAGCCAGTGAGATGGGCCTATCTGCAGGCGATGCAATTGAAATTTCAGCTGGCAAAAATAAAAAGACTACCATCCTCCATTGGCCTGCTTATCAAGAGGATTATGGAAGAGGGCTGATTCGTATTGATGGATATACAAGAAATAAACTTGACGTTGGCATCAATGATACTGTCGATATTAGAAGGGTCGAAACAAAAGAGGCTCAACAAATTACGCTTGCGCCCACCGAGCCCTTGCGTATACTGGGTGCTGAAGAATACCTTGCCAGCTTTTTAGAAGGCCAACTTGTTACAAAAGGTGATGTCGTTCCTCTCAATGTCATGGGACAGCGAATTGACCTTGTTGTGATATTCACTGCACCTGGCGGACCTGTTATTATCTCTCAAAAGACCGAGGTGATTGTCTCCGAAGAGACTGCAGAAGCTGTTGCAGCAGCTAGAGAAGGTGACATCCCATCAATCACATACGAAGACATTGGAGGTCTGAGAGATGAAGTGACCAAGGTAAGGGAAATGATAGAACTACCACTACGGCATCCCGAGCTTTTCAGACGGCTTGGAGTTGAAGCACCAAAGGGTGTTATTCTTCATGGGCCACCAGGTACTGGCAAGACCTTGCTTGCAAAGGCAGTGGCCAATGAGACCAATGCTAACTTTTATACCATCGGAGGTCCTGAAATTATGAGCAAATTCTATGGAGAAAGTGAAGAGAGACTGAGAAATGTCTTCCAAGAAGCGCAAAAGAATGCGCCATCAATTATATTCATAGATGAGCTCGACTCTATTGCCCCAAAGAGGGAAGAGGTCAGTGGAGAGGTAGAAAGAAGAATAGTTGCACAGCTGCTATCTCTAATGGATGGGCTGAAAGCAAGAGGCAAAGTAGTAGTCATTGGTGCCACAAACAGAATAAATGCAATAGATCCGGCGCTTAGGCGTCCCGGCAGGTTTGACAGAGAAATTGAGTTAGGTGTTCCAGATAGAGATGGAAGGCTCGATATACTTCAGATACATACAAGAGGAATGCCACTTGAAAAGGATGTCAACCTAGAAAGGCTAGCGGATATCACTCATGGGTTTGTCGGGGCAGATCTTCATGCGCTCGCAAAAGAGGCTGCAATAAGGGCATTGAGACGCATTTTGCCGGAAATAGATCTATCTGCAGAGAGTATTCCTGCGGATATACTTAACAAGATAATTGTCAAAATGCAAGACTTTATCGATGTAGTTAATGAGATGGAACCTTCTGCGATGAGAGAGGTATTTGTCGAAGTTCCAGACGTCAAATGGGAAGACATTGGCGGTCTAGAGACAATAAAACAAGAGTTGAGAGAAGCGGTAGAATGGCCGCTAAAATACCAAGGAATGTTTGCATATGCCGACGCAACTCCTCCAAAAGGTATCCTTCTCTATGGGCCACCAGGTACTGGAAAAACGTTAATGGCAAAAGCAGCCGCAAATGAAAGTGAAGCCAACTTTATTAGCATAAAGGGCCCTGAACTGTTGTCAAAATGGGTCGGCGAATCAGAGAAAGGTGTTAGAGAGATATTTAGAAAGGCAAGGCAGGCAGCACCATGCATCATATTCTTTGACGAAATAGATGCTATTGCCCCTGCAAGAGGTGGCGACTTTGGCACCTCTCATGTTACAGAACGGGTAATTAGTCAGATCCTAACGGAGCTTGATGGTCTTGAAGTACTGACAAATGTGGTAGTGATTGCTGCAACTAACAGACCCGATATTATAGACTCAGCACTGTTACGACCGGGCAGATTTGACAGACTTTTGTATGTGCCACCACCAGACGATGAATCAAGAAAAAAGATTATCCACATTCATACAAAGAAAAAGCCACTAGCTGACGACACTAACATTGACAACCTTGCAACTAAGATGGACGGTTATACCGGCGCAGACATTGCAGCTGTAGCATCAGCCGCAGTAATGCTAGCTCTACGAGAGCATATATCAAAATATGGAAAACCACAAGAAGCTGAGAGCCACGCCAAGGAACTCAAGATACACATGAGACACTTTGAAGAGGCAATGAAAAAGATTAGACCGTTGTCAACTCAGGAATTGGATATGTACAAGGTGATATCAGAGAGGTTTGAAAGACCTTCTGCTTCTCCCTCTACTGGCCCGACCACATCTCCAAGTGCCATAGCATAATAATAA
>CAYXGH010000173.1:0-3184 GCA_964464485.1 uncultured Nitrososphaera sp. | reverse complement strand
AAGAAGGAGGTGAGAACACCTTTATCTTTCCAATTACTCGCTGTGATGCTCGGCCTTCCGGCAATTCCTGTGATTCTTTTACCATCAACTTCTATGTCCCTAGTTTCACAGATTAGCTAAATGTCCCTGAGATTGAACAGTGTCAAGAATGTCAGAGATGTCCCGATTGGTTTACAGAACCCATGATAGAAAGCTCTATATATTATTCAGTCTGATTTGCTGGGTTCATTTTTGTTCGAGCGCAGATACTACGACAACATGTAGTACTAGGCTACGCCATCAAGTACATGCAAAACAAACTGTAAAATTAGCTAAAATACTATGTGCAGAGGTCGGATTATTCTGCTGTCATTGGATCGTACTAGCCGGTCTTGGGCTCGACCTTTGATTCTTTTCAGTATTTGGAGATAGCTCCTGTCAGCATATATAGGTGAACTTCAGATTTGTTGCCTACACTTGCAGTGATCTAGTAGCCAGCTTGCAAATATTTATGCGACCAAGCCTTTTTACGCAACTAGTACGACTACAAATTTAATGGACTCCCTTGAGACTATTTTCTCAATTCAAAAAGAGCTTGCATCAATGATGGATCTTTCCCGATATCCTGCTTCCATAGATGGAAGGGTATCTGCCCTTTCTACAGCAATAGTGCATGAGGCTATAGAACTCCAAAGGCTGACAAGCTGGAAATGGTGGAAAAAGCCTACACCCTTTGATAGTGAGGCGGCAAAAGAAGAACTTATTGACATCTGGCATTTCGTTGTCCAAACATCGATAGAGCTTGGGATGAGCCCTTCTGATGTACTCCATGAATACAAGAAGAAGAACGAGGTCAACCGCGATAGGCAGGTATCAGGGTACTAGCACCTGGGCAATCTTGCCAATGTCAACTGTGCCTATCAGGTCTGTGATTTGTACTTGATGCCTAAATATCTCGACTGCTCCAATATTCTACCGGATGAGTCCACGCCGTTGCTGGCAAGTGCCAGCAGTGTCTTTCATGGTCTGTGACCCTTAACCTCTTTGCCGCAGACTAGGATGAGCTTAAGTTCTGGGTGCTTCATAGCGAAGGCTATCATTGCATCTATGCCTTTGTTCTCGGAGAGAAGCCTACCTGCTATGAGCACTTTATTCATGAGAGACGATTTCCAGATATCGACTCTAGTAGGTCAATGCTTGACAGCGTACATATTGCTACTGCTTTCCCTGTACCAAGATAATATTCGTGCTCGATTGGCAGCAGGGGGTTTGCATAACTTACCCGCAGTATACTTCAGTCTTTTCATTATTATAGCATCATTCTAGACCCCAGCTTACTTTGTTTGTCGGTGTGACCTTGACAAAGGGCGCTTCGCCTTCCTTCCAGGCATCACTTCTGACCCACTCAAAGCGATCGTGAAACATCTTATAGAGCCTTGCAAACTCTTGACCCATTTCTATGATTTCAGCTGTGCCTTGCACGCACACCGCGCTATTGTCAACAGAGCTGTAAATATCCACTACGAGAGCCGCCGTCTTATTACGCTGAATGTTTTCGTATTTCCTGGTTTCGTAATCTGTTGCGATAAAGAACGACCCATGCTCAAAAATATACGATACAGGGACGACGTGAGGAATTCCATCATGACATGTCGCTATCCTGCAGGCTTCATTCCTGTTTAAAAAATCTCTTTCTGCTTGGCTAAACGTTACTTTGGCCATCGACAGAACTGCGGATACCTAATATTTATAGGCCTGCCTCTTCGGTGCCAGAGGCTTCTTTACTTCCCTCAAGTAACAAAGGTTGAAGCTGAAACGATGATGTGTAGAGCAAGGATCATCACCGTCGAAGTTTGGTTTCTTGCTAAAACATTTCTGGCTCTCGCAGAAGCAGTGCCGCATATATGCATATAATGATTACGACTTTGTGGAAAGACAAGATTTGGCTGTCTTAGTGCTTGGTATCATTTTCTGATTTTTTGCTCTCTAACCACCTGCTAAATCTCAGAATTACCACTCCAGCAGAAATAGTAATGAGAGAAATTGCAAGAAAGCTAGGCTGCACTACTGACTGGAGCTCTCCTGGCGCTGTTGAGCGGTAAGAGCATTTTTCACTTTCATCACAATTTTTTATCACAGGAAATGAGAGTAAGACGACCACAAAGACGACCATGAGCGCTACACCTGCAGAAGATACTATCGCTCCCGACCTTGCCAGGGTTTCTAGTGACGTCATCTAACCGCTTACATTCGCTCAAAGCACTTGATATTTCTTTTTGTTTCTCTATGTCCTTTTTTTCTCTATAGTTGATCGGGATTTATTGTCACAAACCTGTACGAGTCTTCACTGCTTACCCGTTTAAACTGGCTGTCAAAGTATAGGAAAGGTTGGTCGTTGTAGACATGTTTGTCCCAAAGCTCGTGCACCTCGCCAAAAAAGTCCTTTTTAGTCTTACCTTTCATCCTAAGAAGTTCATGTGTGAGTATATGCGAGACTCGTGGGCAGTTATTGTCTGCATAGAAGCGATAACGCTGAATTTCCGACATGCTTGCTGCCGGCCTCTGCCACCATGCAATCCCAATACCTGGCGCAGTATAACCTTCGGTATTGCAGTCAGTAAATAGAGGCTTAAAATATGCAAGGTAAAAATGAAAGGTGTCCTGCCCCCTTTCAGAGTGGTCCCTTATTAAGTACGCTACGGACATCCTGTCAAAGAGCTTTCCAGGAACAATTGGCAAAATGTCTGCCTGTACGGAAAGGGAAATGTCAAAATAACGTCGTGTCCACCATTTGAAAAAACGTGTCATCGCTGAAACATACACCCAGTCCTCTCTTTCCAGTTGCTGCCATTCTTTTTCTTTTGCAACATATATGAAGAAGAGCCTGTCTGCTTTCAATGATGACTCATCAGCCAATTTTTTGTGAAGCAGGCTTATATTTGCCGCTCCTGCAACAATGGTTGTCTTCAGTCATTTGACTGTACTCCCCTCTTCATAGGGTGTGCTTCACCCCGGAACGCTATATTGCCACATCATAGTCCTCCTTTATCTGTCAGATGCTCATCCTAAGGTAGGATATGCGCAACACTGATTTACTCCTCTACCCATTTGGTGACATAGGCATGCAACCCAGACAGAAAAGGAAGGCACTTCTCTATGCAGGCATTGGCTTTGTATTGATCGGCGCAGTATCAATGGTTCTAAC
>CAYXGH010000172.1:0-3203 GCA_964464485.1 uncultured Nitrososphaera sp. | reverse complement strand
CTCATATTCCGCTTTGATTTTAATCTTGGTTCCAGTTACTATGCTAACGCTTCTTGGAGTTGATCCTGCAGCCTTTGCGCAGGAGACTACAGAGCGCTATTTAAGTGCAAGAATTGAGATTTGGGCACTCTTCTACAGGCTCATGGTCGTAGCATTTGTTATCGGGGCAGTTGTCATGGGAACTATGACCTGGGTTGTATGGAGATTTCGTGAGAGTCATCCAAAGAATAGAGGAGACATCACTCCGGCGGCTGGAGGTGCAAACCACTAATGGGACACGGTACATTAGAATGGGTGTATGTCGGTGTAGTAATAGCTGTGCTGGTTTACATTGGAGCCGACGCATGGAATGTTGAAAGATTTATAGACCATCCTCCCGCAGAAGCCCAAGTCGTAAAGGTCACAGGTCAACAATGGTTTTGGACATTTGAGCACGAGGATGGAAGGCAAGAGCTAGGAGAACTGCACCTAGTCAAGGACGTTCCATATAGGTTTGAGGTGACGTCTTTAGATGTGATTCATAATTTCAACACGCCAGACTTTGCAATGATGATTGACGCCGTGCCAGGCAGGGTAAACTCGATATGGTATGTCCCAGATCAAGCTGGCGAATTTCTAATACAATGCAGAGAATATTGCGGATTTTCGCACTACCAGATGAGGGCCAACCTAATTGTGGAAGAGCCATCAGGTGGTGCAGAACAGGAAGCGCAAGTTACTGATGCTTCTGCTACTAATGACCTGATCCCACCATTAGGTGCCGCAGCAGTTGCAAGCTGATTCTCTTTTTACAAGTTGTTGTGTGTGTGTATGTATGTATGGTATTTCAATCACTGAATAAAATGATAATAATGAACCTCTTCTATTGCGGGGATATGATAAAAACAAAATGCTTTTATTGATATTGTCTTCAATGTATGACCAATATAGAGAGGGCTATGGTGCGAGTTGGTTCTAGAAGTTAGAAAACCACGCCCGCTGTGGGAGATACTGTTTTCTACTCATCATACGGATATCGGCTTGCTTTACATTATCCTTTCCTTTACTTTCTTTTTCTTAGGTGGAGTACTTGCCATTTCGATCAGAACAGAACTTTTCCTACCCGGCGCACAGCTGATTGAAGATGCTAATGTATTCAACAGAATTTTCACTGTTCATGGTACCACGATGCTATTCCTGTGGGTACTACCATTTGCTGCTGGCATAGGCAACTACCTGATACCAATTATGGTAAGATACAAAGATATGGCATGGCCAAAGCTAAATGCAGTAGCATTCTGGATGATACCCGTTGGCGCCGCTTTGGTATGGCTTGGCTTTGCAGACACGGGCTGGACTGCCTATCCTCCTTATTCTATCTTGCGAGCACCAGGGCCTGCTGCTGAAATGTGGATATTTGGCCTGAAGATTTTGGGAATTTCATCGATTCTAGGGTCCATCAATTTCGTTGTTACTATCTTGAGAATGAAGCATCCTGATCTGCCGATGATGAAGCTGCCTCTTTTCACATGGTCCATCCTTACTACATCTCTTATAATCCTCATGTCTATGCCGACCTTTGCTGCTGCTCTGATAATGCTCTATACAGACAGACTTGGGGTTTCCGGTTTCTTTAATCCTGCAATGGGAGGAGATCCGCTATCATACCAACATCTCTTTTGGTTTACATTTCATCCTGAGGTCTATGTATTCATAATACCAGCAATCGGTATGATATATGAGATAATTCCCAAGTTTTCACGAAAACCTATATTCAGCTATACTTCAGGGGTAACGGCATTTATTTTGCTGACGATCGTCTCTTTTGCCTCATGGGCCCACCATATGTTTGCAACAGGCATGAGCTTTACAGAAAAAACAGTATTCATGATAGGCACATTGGCGGCTGTTCCAGCTTCAGCTATGCACATTTTCAACTGGATAGCGACAATGTGGGGAGGCAGAATCCGATTCAGAGCACCAATCTCATTTGTGGTTGGCGGTATCATATTGTTCTTTCTAGCTGGAGCTGGCGGTGTCGTAAACAGTGCAATGCCACTTGACTTTCTAACACACGATAGCTACTGGGTAGTAGGGCATATGCATCTCTTTCTTATGGGCATCATAACTTTTGCATTTGTCGGCTTTATATACTACCTATTCCCGCTCATAACAGGCAGGATGTACAACGAAAGGGCGGCTATGGTACAGTTCTGGCTGATGTTTATAGGAGTAACACTGATATTCGTTACACAGCACGTGCTTGGACTTTACGGGATGCCTCGTCGCGTATTAGACTATGTGCCCGTCGAACCGCTTATCATTATGAACCAGATCTCTTCAGTAGGCGCGTATATAGTGCTTGTTGCTATGGGAATATTTCTTTATAACCTCATTAAAAGTGCAGGATGGGGCAAACCGGCAAATATGGAAGATCCATTTGGTGTTAAAGAGCAATATTACGACTATGCACGGCGTGAGCCGCACCATTAAAGAGAGGGAGATGAAGAGAGACGAGTTCGCATGATTCACACCGTGACGAGAAAGAACCAATAATCCTCACATCGCCTAGAAGATTAGGAAAAGGGCTTGCAATAGTGATAGTCACAATAGCCATAGGGGCGGCAATCCTAATTCCATTCTTTGACCAAATGTTTGAAATTCCGCCACCTGTGACCCAAATACGCATAGAGAGTCCGGCTGCCGAGGAGGAAGAGGAGCAAGCTCCAGCAGCAGCAGGCACCACTGTTATAGCCATACTTCAAGGGTCAGCAGTACAGGGGAACCCTGACTATGATCCAGACTCTGCTCAGGTGCCTATCGGCAACAGTATAGTTTGGGACAACCAAGACACAGTTCCCCATACTGCAACTTCTGGAACTGGTCCCGAAGATCCCGAGTCTGCACAGTTGTTTGATACAGGTATTGTCAATGGAGGCGAGGAATCAACTGCAGTTGAGCTGCAGGGTGTAAGCGAGGGCCAGACTATTCCCTACTATTGCATTGTTCACCCATATATGACATCTGAGCTTACTATTATAGCAGCAGGAGAACAGGGTGGTGGCCAAACAGGAGAAGGAGGAGGAGGCGCAGCGGCTAACCAAACACAAGGAGAAGGAGGAGCTGCCCAACAACAAACAGCAGAAACAACAGGTGGCGATGGTGGCAGTGGTGCTGCTGCTGGAGGACCCACAATAAACATCCTTGAAGGTTCTTCAATACAA
>CAYXGH010000171.1:1812-3204 GCA_964464485.1 uncultured Nitrososphaera sp. | reverse complement strand
AGACATATCCAGATATTTAAATGGCAGCAGCGCATTGCGCCACCTAATACCACCCAATAGCCAACTGTGCAACGTGACTGATGACTTTTCGAGGTTCTAATCTGCTTAAGGAATAATACAAAGACAGAGTGAGCAGAAGAAAGAATGAGAAGGTTATAGCGCTCTCATTTATTATTATAAGTAATTTGCAATCTTCGGCAAGCCTATTTCCTTCCAGACCTGATCTGGCGTATTATGTCAAGTACGTCGTCAGCGTCCTCAGCCTCTGGATTAATCTCTAGATAAGAGTTCAGAACTTTTAATGCTTCTGAAGGATCGCCCTTTTTAAGAAGTACGATCCCCTTGTCCCTTACTGCATCAGGGTTGTACCGGTCAATGGCAAGCACCATTTCATTTGCAATATTGTACCTGTCCATGTCCTGTATTTCGTAGTAACTTCCTTTCAGATTGTTCAGCATCCTTATCACAACTTGGGCTGCTGTTGCTTTCTCCACAAGTGCATGGGTAAGAGGAATGTTCTGTTTTGGGTATGCTTGATCAATCAACGCTTTGAGTGAATAGTCGTCCATTATCCTACCGCCATTAAACGGATCGACGATGATCTCACCACTGTTGTCCTCGAGAATATGCTTGATCAAAAAGTGGCCGGGAAAGTTCACAGGGTACATCTTGAAGTTCACCGAGCGGGCGACTCTCATGTAAAGTATGCAAAGTGTAAGAGGGATCCCTATTTTGCGTTCAACTACTATGTTGAGGTAGCTATTGAGTGGATTGTAATAGTCATCGGTATTTGGTTTGAATTTTTGCACGTTAAAGAGATGGTCATTTATCTTTTCTATTATCTGGGTTGGTCGCGGGGGTATATTGCCGCCCTTTTTAAGTATCCGGGCTACGTCCTGTCCCATTGCATCTATCGAGGACAAGAGCGCCGAGACATCAAGGGCAGGGTAAGCAAGTATCCTTGCAAGATGCAGAGCATACTCAGCCAGCCTGTCGGTATCATCAGACGATGTGACGTAAGTGACGATGCTACTTCTCCAATCTTGAATCAAGGAATTGATATCGGCGGCCAATTGTCTTCTCAAGTGGCTGGCACCTATTTATGTCAATCATAGAAGTTCGGATTGCAAATATGATAATAAAGCACCTTATCATAAAATTCTCCTTTTACGTTATTATTTTCACTTTTATAATGAACCAAAATATATTTGGGTTAACAAAAATTAAGATAAATGCTTTTATTCAAACTTTCCAGCCTTCACTCCTATATGACAGAGGGTAAAACGAAGATTCGGGCTTCTAAGATTACTCTGCTGGGTCTGGCTTCGATATTGGCTACGCTTGTTGCAATTAATTTCTCTAGCATAGCGTTTGCTTATACGCCTGACGACC
>CAYXGH010000171.1:0-1712 GCA_964464485.1 uncultured Nitrososphaera sp. | reverse complement strand
GATGTCTATGCCCCAACAATACCACATCAGACACTGATGATATTTCAGATGATGTTTGCCATCATCACTCCTGCGCTGATTGTAGCTGCCCTTGCTGAAAGGATGAAGTTCAGTGCTTACATTATTTTCGTAGTCATATGGACAACATTTGTCTATGACTTTGCTGCGCACTGGACTTGGTCTTTAGGTGCAGGTGGTACCGCTCCTGGTTGGACAGGCGAGCTTGGATCACTTGACTTTGCAGGTGGAACAGTTATCCACATCACATCCGGCTGGGCAGCGCTAGTCATAGCGCTAATGCTTGGAAGGAGGCTCGGCTATGGCAAAGTGCCAATGGAACCTCATAACATAGGCATGGTGGTACTAGGAGCCGCCTTGCTGTGGGTTGGATGGTTCGGTTTCAATGCCGGCTCTGCCGCTGATGCCAGCAATGCAGCTACAAGTGCGTTTGTAGCTACCCAAGTAGCGACAGCAACCGCTGTTCTTACATGGGCTCTCATATCCTGGGCTCATACTGGCAGACCCTCGACAGTTGGCGCAGCAACCGGTGCTGTAGCCGGACTAGTAGCTATTACTCCTGCCGCAGGTTTCGTTTCACCAATGTCTGCTCTTATAATAGGAATTCTGGCCAGCATAGTTTGCTACGCAGCAATTGTGTTCAAGAATAAGCGCAAATGGGACGATGCACTTGACTGTTGGGCAGTACATGGCATCGGAGGTCTAGCAGGAGCACTCTTGACAGGAATATTCTCCGAAAGCAGATTCTCTTGGGGAGAGCCAGGCTTAGCCTTTGGGGAGCCTATCCAGCTTTACTATAATGCAGTTGGCGCATTTGCAGCTTTAGCGTGGGCCATGGGTGTCACTGCACTCATTATCAAGGTAATGGATTTGGTATGGCCTGGCGGGATCAGGGTTACTCCAAAGGAAGAAGAGATCGGCTTGGATCTTACGCAACATGCAGAAAGAGCATACGCAGAGTAGATCAGTACATTCCTTTTCTTTTTTCTTTATTTATCCCAATTAATATAATCTTGTATACTAGGTATCCGTAATTGCTTTCAGCATGATGCTCAAGCGGCAAGTTTACAACTGGCCAGATAGGGATCTTGAAGGGCTACTACAAGATCGCCAAGTGCAGGAGATGTATGTGTTGGAAATATTGAATATTCAAAATACCTATAACAAATGACCTGTCTGCCCGAGGCAGTTGTGGGCCTGCATAAATGTAACTGATCTTATGGTAGTTACAGGCGTGATTGTTCCTGCTGGCAGCCACAGTATATATCCATAATAATATGTCTGTGACTCAAAGTCACGATTGCTATACTTTACATTTTATTAAGTTATATAGAGGAATCATGCATTAAGATTATATACAAGCATTCGGTTTGGTGCTGATAACCTTGGAGTCTCAACAGCAAAAGGAAGCTGAGATTATAAGCGAGGTTCTCCTCAAGGCAGCCAGCGAGCCAGAATTCAGAAACGAGCTGATCAAAGATCCGGACATAATTTTGGAGCAGTATGACGTTTCACCAGAAGCCAAGCTGCTCCTCCGAAGAAGCATTATAGATCTAACGCAGTAGCTCAGCAATTTAGAAGTAAGCATAACTGGCCATATGACTACAAACAACATTACTACACAACCTCCAATGCGACAATATTTGAAAATACAACATCAATGGACAATGCAACAAAAACCAATGGCTTATACT
>CAYXGH010000170.1:0-3273 GCA_964464485.1 uncultured Nitrososphaera sp. | reverse complement strand
CTTTGATTATCAGAATTTTATTCTGACGCCTGCAAACCAGTTTGTGTACCCAGAAACACCTATCGATTATGCTTCAAGTAAGATAATATCAGGCGTAAAAAACCTTCGTGAAGGGCTAGATCCAGATGTTCTTGCATACTGGTACAAGCGCGTCGAGGATAGGTCAAAAGAGATCGTTCCACGACATCTTAAAGATAAGATTCACTTTGAGCAGGACAGGATAATGTGGATGAAATTCAAGTTGGATGTCTCAAAAAGGGCAGTTCCATATGTCATGCAGATCATCGAAGAGTATAAACCAATGATGCCGTACTCTACAGCACTCTATTTCACAAAAGTTCAAGAAATTCTGACAGATGAGATGAACAAGGAGCTACGCTAATCAAGAATTGTTATTTCTGTTACAGACCCAAGACACTCACTAGAGTATATCTTCTTTATTTTTCCTTTCATAAGATCTGTCATAAACGACTTGAGCCTAACTACTGTTTGTTCATCCTTTAGCAAAACAGCGTGGGACGACCTGTCCTTTAACTGTATGACGATCTCATTGCCAACCACTGCCTCAACACCTGAAACCCAGACGGTGTTGTCCTTCTGTACTGATATCAGGCTTGCCAGCTTTTCCGCTTCATAGTGGTCGTCGCATTCAAATTTCAGAGTTTTCATGTCGCAAACGGCTTTTCGTCATACATGAACTTGTCAATGACATCTTTGGCTCTTTCTCGCTGCTTCTTGAATTCTACAACAAAAGGCTTGGCTCCCTTGGACAGGTCTGATTTGCACTCGCCACATAAGAGGTTGCCACTATTGCATCTTAGCCTGCGCTCATCTGACTGCTTTTCAGTGTCAAAGAAGTAGCGTAAATACCAGAAAACTGGGCAGCCAAGGGCATTGGCGCCAAGCTGCCTCTGAAGCGCCACAGTAGGTTGACCGCCAGTAAAAGCTGTAGACACTTTTTTGTCAACTACTTCGGGATCATCTGTTGTGAAAATTGCAGTCTCAGGCTTGGAGGACGACATCTTGCCTAGCATGCCAAGGCCGGGCAGGAATTTGCTGTGTATTTGGGCAGGCTTATAATAATTCATCCTGTCGGCAATGTCTCTTGTCATGCGCCAGTATGGGTCTTGGTCAATTGCTGCAGGGATCAATACAGGTACTCTCTTGCCTTCGATGACAGAAGGAAGAAAGCAAGGCGCAGCCTGTATGGGTGGAAAGCCTATCATCCCTATATTGGTGGAATTGGAAAATCCAAATACTGCCCGTGCAGTTGAAAATGTGATACGCTTTGCAACTTCAATAGCAATTGGGTAAAGATGCTGAATGTGTTTTGTATTCACTAGTATCTTGGTCTTTTTTGGATTGAATCCAACTGCAATGATATCTAAGATATTTTCGTAGGTGTAGCGCTCAAGCTCCTTCATTGTCCTGTCCTGACCGTAAAGAAACTTTTCGTCATCTGTTATCTGAAATAGTAATTTTGAGTCGAATTTGTCCTGCAAGTATTTTGTAAAGATCCATGGCATTAGATGCCCCATGTGAATCATGCCTGACGGCCCCCTGCCTGTATAAAGGTAAAAGCTCTCGCCTCTGCTCTTCTTGTCTAATATCCAGTCAAAGTCTCGATGAGAGAAAAAGTAACCTGATTTTAGTAGCGGATGAATTTCGCCTGTCATGCTCTTTATTTTCTGTAATAGCTCAGGCGTTATAGGCTGTGTACCAAACTTTTCGATCAGCTTACCATAGTTAATATCACCTTCAACTTCCCAAGGCGTGACCTTAAAGTCAGTGCTGTTGTTGTTGTTTGAATGGTTGTTGTGATCGTCGTAATTGTCGGCTAAATTCATCTCATCCCTGCAGGAGCAACTTGCATTAAACGTTTAAAAAGTCTTACACTCTCCCACAACTTTGGCTAATGAGTTCCCCGCCGGCGGCGCTCCATCCAATTGAACGATCGATACTCAACTCCCTGTCCAATAAGGACCATGTTGGAGCTCAATCACTTGCTGCTAGCACCGGCCTGTCTATAGATCAGATTAGAAGAGGCATCGAGTGGCTAAAATTCAAAAACCTCATCTCAATTGAAGAATCATCTACACAAAGAGTATTTGTGGCCTCCGAGGGGATGGCAGCAGCAGAAAAAGGACTACCTGAAAGAAGATTGGTAAATTCTCTCAAAGAAGGCAAGGTCACAATTTCAGAAGTGCTTGCAAGTGGTGCCATAAAGAATGAAGAGATAAACGCGGCTATTGCAAGTGCAAGACGCAACCAGTGGATTCAACTAGTCGAAGGCAAAATAGTACCCACTCCACTTGCTGCCAAGAAGTCTCCTGAAGAGACGTTCATTGAAAACCTCCTAAAGAGAGGAGGAGTAGAAATTTCAAAACTAACAGAAGAGGAAAAGCGTGTACTTGAGCAACTGAAAAAGCGCCCTAATTACATAGAGATTAAGGATGAAAAGGAATCACGAATTTCACTTACCTATGCAGCAAAACAGATCATTCCTACGCTAAACCAAGAAAAAAAGCTGGAGCGCCGCCTTACAACGGAGCTTATTACCTCAGGGAAATGGAAGGAGACCAATTTCAGCGCACTTGATGTAGAAGCTCCTGCGCCAGTCATTTATCCAGGAAGGCTTCACCCATTGATTGAAATTATCGAAGAAGAGATCAAGGAGATCTTTATCGGTTTAGGATTTTCAGAAATAGAAGGTCCCGTAATTCAATCATGCTTTTGGAACTTTGACGCATTATTTACTCCCCAAGATCATCCTGCAAGAGAGATGCAAGACACTTTTTACATTTCAGCCCCTCAGATGCAGCAGCAGCAGCAGCAGCCAATACCAGCAAGCAAAGATCAGATTTCAAAAATTTCTCAAGTCCACAAGGAAAGATGGAATCGCCAGTGGGACGTTCAAGAAGCCCAGCGGCTAGTCCTCCGTACACACACTACGCCTGTAACTGTCCAGCATCTTGCAAAGGTAAAATCAGATGTCGGCCGGTTCTTCTCAGTGGGCAGGGTTTTCAGAAATGAAAAGGTCTCATACAAACATCTTGTCGAATTTCACCAAGTAGAGGGAGTTTCAACTTCAGAGGAAGCATCACTCCGTGACCTGATGGGCCTGCAAAAAGAATTCTATGCCAAGATGGGCATTAAGCGTATCAAGTTTTGGCCCACGTTCTTTCCATACACGGAACCCTCACTACAGAGTATGGTCTACAATGAAAAATTGGAAAAATGGGTCGAGCTCTTTGGCATGGGTATTTTCAGGCC
>CAYXGH010000169.1:0-3284 GCA_964464485.1 uncultured Nitrososphaera sp. | reverse complement strand
CCTGTTGTAACATACCATCATGCACTATCATATTCATGTTTGACTGCTCAAAAGCGTTGATGATATTGCTCTCACGTTATAATTATTATGATCTGCAACTGATAGTTACAAAATACATCTGAGCAGAGTTAATTATTCTGTTTGTTGCTAATATACTTCGAATGAATATAATGCATGGATCGATCGGCTGGGATGTGTTGGGATTTGTTCCTACTCTGACTGCAATGTATTCTGTATGGAGGATTAGCAAGAGGTGGCTGGCTTCGATGGAGGTTCGACTCCCATGATGGAATGGTACGCTGCGGGAGGGCTGGCCACTATGACGGTGCTTATAGGGTTGATAGGGCTCCGTGTGGCAAAGGATGAGCTGCTCCTAAGACGCAAAAGACTACTGATAGGCAAATACTAGAAATTTTTTTGCAGCCCGTGCCCAGTTAAAGTGCGGCATTTTTTATCTAACCTCTTGCTCAAACTCGCTATTTTATCCAAGCCATAAACAAGTGAGATCCTCTGAGGGTCTGCCGCCTCACGAACTCTACGCCCTTTAGTGATAGTTGGATACACCTTCTTGATTTCTCCGACGGTTAGTCCAATTTGGATTATAAAAGACCTCGTCCAAACTTTTCTTGATCACAAGAATCTAATCTTTTATTGCATGTCTATATCTTATAGACCAGGTCCTAAAACTAAAACTATAACTACAAATGAGAGTCATTCCTATATGCTATGTATCATCATCTCCTTGACAAAGCATTCTAAAATTATTATGTTAAGATGACATTGAAAAGGTGAACGACATATACTTTTCAACAAAAAAATGAAGACAGAAGGGATCTGCTAGGTATTTACACTAAGCATTGTCTCGACAGCTTGAGCAAGAAGATAGGCAAGTGCATAAGCAACAAGAAGACAAGAAGCATGTTATTGAAGATGCAGCCTCTGCTTCGTAAAATAATATATTAATTTTTATAGTAATTGTTGCTACTGCTAGAGAATGCAGAGACCAGACTGGGACACATATTTCCTGTTGCAAGCAGAAATAGCCAAGCTTCGTTCAAACTGCCTCACCCGCCACATCGGCGCAGTAATTGTGAAGGACAATCGGCAGATAGCTACAGGCTATAATGGAACGCCGCCAGGGGTAAAGAACTGCTACGAGGGCGGATGTCTTCGCTGTCTTGCCAGAACGAAGGGCGAGGTCAAGTCCGGCGAAGGCCTTGATCGCTGCTTGTGCACTCACGCTGAGGCAAATGCAATAATGCAGTGCGCCCTTTTTGGCAACGCTGGAAGCACAAAGGGCGCCATGCTCTACTCTACTTTTGCTCCTTGCTTGGAATGCAGCAAGATGGCTATAAGTGTCGGCATAAAGAGGATAGTGGTGCTTGCCGACTACCCTGAAGACGGCACACAGCTGCTGAGAGATGCAAATGTAGAGCTGGTCAAGCTTAACCCCGACCTGTTGAAACCTTGGCTTTCTGTAATTACTGCAGACCCAGAGTCATCAGCAAAGGCAGTGAGCAAGTAAAAGTACAGGTCCCTGTCGCCCAATTTAATGGGCAGTTTTTTGCCTTAAATTGCCTTACTTGATGACATTGACAGGCTGAACACCTGTATTTAGCGAATCAAAGGCCTTTATCGCAAGCCAACATACAAGACTATCCTGTGGCGACTGGTGCAATGCAGGAGATCCATTTTAAGCAGGGTTTTAGGGTAGCACCCATCAGCTAAACGCCTCAGCATTTGAAATGTTCTATGTTATGATCTATCTGCCAAATTGGGCTGCCACCAGAACAAGAAATGTTGACATAATTTCTCCACTATATACTAACTGTGCTTAAACTAAAGTTGGATGTAGAGATATTGAAACTGATATTTACAAGCAATAAAAAGTGGTGTCTAGTTATATTGTACTTAGACTCAGCAGAATCACATCAGCAGCAACGTCCCTTGCAGTAGATATACTATATTAGACTACATTTACAATAATATCTCAAGCCTGCATACAAAATATGCTGGCGATATGCCAGTTTCACATACACACATTACTATGTAGTCATAATATTCAAGAGATTGAGACTCCCTAGTAGAGGTCTCTGAATTCATTAAGAACGTCAAGTAGCTTATAGTATAACTCTTATGCACAAGATGGAACCAGCTGCTATAAGAAAACTTGATGATAACGATCAGGCCAGCTAGAAAATCAGACAAGGATGAGATCCTCAGTTTTTGCATAAATACCTTCAGCTGGGGCGACTACATCAATAGAGTGTGGGATTATTGGTACGCCGAAAAGAATGGTCAGCTATTTGTAGTCGAGTCCGGCGGCGAGAAGATTGCAATGTCACATGTTGCTATCTGTCCCAAAGGCAAAGGCATCTGGCTTGAAGGAATAAGAGTACGCCCTGATCATCGCCGGTCTTACATTGCAACAATGCTCCTCGCAAAAATGCTAGAGTATGGCAGGCGGAAAGGCGCCCGAGAGGCGTCTGCAATAGTGGATGCAACCAATTTTGCCTCACAGAGCATGATGGAAAAGAATGGTTTTAGGGTAGTGTCAAAGTGGATGTACTACAATGCGCTAAGCACACCAAGACACCAAGAGTCAAATGCAAGAATTGCAAATGCTGACGATATAGATGATATCTGGCAGTACCTTCAGCAGTCCAAGATCTACCGCCTGTCTGGAAGGAGATATGTCAAGTCGTGGCACTGGTACACGTTTGACCGTAGAGCACTTCTAAATTTCGTCAAAGAAGAACGTGTAATTGTGACTAGCCTGCCCATTGATGGCATTGCAATAATCAACAAGCGCGGTTACTGGGACAGGACTAACATACTGCAAATAGTCTATCTTGACATTGTGTCTGCAAGCTCCCTCCGCCACCTTGTTTACTTCATAATGAACCTTTACTTAGATGGCAAATTTGACAGTCTGCAGCTAGTATGTTACGACAGCAAACGAGTAACATCATTTATCCATAAATTCGTGATAAAAGAAGAAGAGGAGCAGTTCCTCCTTTACAACAAGCAATTTGAGACATAGCTCATTTCTCACACTCATGATTGGACTATGGAGATGCTTGGAAGTTGACGACCTGCGCATAATCCCTCCCGATCATTGTATTGGCAATTCTTTGCTTCTGATTCCCTGCCTTGACAGCTTCATCTAAAACCGGATAAATAACATCGAAGAACTTGACAACAGGACTGCAGGTGATTGTGCACTTGATCTTATAGGTTTTGTAGTGAGCGATAAGCCAAGAATGAATTACACGATCTAGTTC
>CAYXGH010000168.1:0-3363 GCA_964464485.1 uncultured Nitrososphaera sp. | reverse complement strand
AACAGCAGGCTAGATGTCATAGTAAAGCATGAACTGGTGCTCTTTAGAACCTGTCGCAAATGCTATCTCCTCACATTTGAGTTCCACATAGGTATCTAGCAGTTCATTGGAAAAGTATGGCTTGAGGAAGCCCTTGTCATTTTTTAGCGCGTCGATCGAATCTTGCAATGCGCGAGGAAGTGTCTTTATTCGCAAGGCTCTACGTGCTGAATCAGACATTTTGTAAATGTCTTCATTAACTGGATCACCCGGATCAATCTTTTCTCTGATGCCGTCAAGTCCAGCAGCAACTGTTGCCGAAAAAGCAAGGTAAGGGTTGGCAGATGGGTCAGGAGCCCTGAACTCGATTCGTTTTGATTTTCCAGTATTCTTGTCATTCACCGGTACCCTCAAAACTGCCGACCTATTTCCCCTCGACCAGGCAGCATACACTGGCGCTTCAAAGCCTGGAACCAGCCGATGGTATGAATTTACAGTTGGGGCCACTAAAGCAGCCAGAGAAGACGCATGCTTTAGCAGTCCTCCAATAAAGTAGCGTCCAATCTGACTCAGCTCCGCGTAGTAGTCATCAGGGTCGTAAAATATGTTGCTTCCTCCTGACCATAGGCTCACACTTACATGCATCCCAGAACCATTATCACTTTCGTTGCTCCTTGGATTATTCTCGTCAAAGATTGGCTTGGGCATGAAATTTGCAACCTTACCATACTTTTTGGCCAGGTTTCGGACAACATCTTTGTATATTTGTACATTGTCCGCCGCCTTTGTAATTGTGCTATGCTTAAAGTTGATCTCTATCTGGCCGCTGCTTGCAACTTCGTGGTTAAGATTGGTGACCTCAATTGAGTAGTTGTTCTTGAGGATCTTGGCAACTTCAAATCGTAACTCCAGTAAGGAGTCTTGGAATGGAGGTGCGTCATAGCCGTGCTTTCTGCGGATGGGGTATTTTCCAGTCCTTTCTGATGATTGGATTTCGAGTCCTCCGTTGTTATCGAAAAGAATGTCCTCAAAAACAAAGCACTCAACCTCAGGACCGGTTTGACACAACAGTCCTTGGCCCCTCAGATCTTCCTCCAACGCCTGAGGAACATACCGGGGGTCTCTAACTAGCCTCCCGTTGCCAAAGCCTTCATAAACGTCTGCAATTACCGTGGCGACCTTGTAATTGGGCAATGGCATGAGCCGCAGGGTTGACCTGTCAGGAATAAGCAAGAGATCTGATTCGTTTATCTTTGAGAATCCCGTAACAGAGGAGCCATCCAGTGCGGTGCCGTTCTGTAAATGCACAGATGGATCTCCTGTGTCACTAACGATATACTTTGCCAAAAACCTGCCAACGACGTCAGTATATCTTAATTGGATAAATTCGACATCTTTAAATTTTAATGCATCAACGCTGTTCTCAAGCGAATCCCTCATTGTCATATTCATATTTATTATCTGTATATAATTTAAGTTATGATATCGAATTAACCTCTGTTTATAAAATTGATAAGGATAGGCATTTCAGAAGTGAAAATTTTTAATAGAACCAGGGAACAAACAAATTATGCTAGCAGAGGAAGAATTTGCTAAATGCGCTAGCTTCTGCTAAGCGCAGTCTTGAAATAACCGCCTACCTTAAGTAAAAAGGATCACATCAAGAGCTTATAAAGCCAAATTTCAAACTTTTCCTGCCGGGTACTGTACCGGTGGAGTGACAGATATTATTATTATAGGATTGCCAAAGCCAAAACTGAATAGCTCCTTAATTTTTTAGATTAATTTCCCCTCTGTTGGGCATATAGAACACGGATGGGGTTCGAGAGAATGGTAGAGAGGAGGTCTTCCGTGTTGTAGGCTCACTATTGAAGATAATACGTTTTAAGCGCTGAGATAATGGTTTATAGGTATCTAGCTTCCTACAAGAAATCACTTTAATGCAAGGACCACTTATGTGCTCCGCCTGCAGGAACGAGGTCGTGGTAACGGATCATGAATGTGGCGAAGTTATTTGCAGCCGTTGCGGCGTGGTAGTCGATAGGTTAGAAAGTTCGGCAATGCAAGAATGGCGAGCCTTTAGCGTCGACGACTTCTACCGCAAGTGCCGCATCGGTGGCGCAACATCACTTGCACGATATAATAAAGGTCTCCTCACAACAATTGGAAACAGCAGAGACTCAAAGGAAAGGGGTTTTAACTTTGACAGAATAAGGGTCTGGGACTTTAGAATACAAACCGCAAATGATAGGAGTCTGAAGCATGCACTGCCGGCCCTTGAGCACCTGAAGGAAAGCTTGGGGTTGCCTGACACAATAGTAGAAAAATCAGCTTATTTTTACAGAAAAGCCGCCAGGATTAACCTGATAAAAGGCAGGACAGTATCTTCTGTCCTTGCTGCTTCAGTATATCTCGCCTGCCGCGAATTAGAGACGCCCAGGACTCTCAACGAAGTATCGTCTGCCAGCGACGTCCCGAGAAAGAAAATCTCACGTGACTATAGGCTCCTTGTGCACACCTTTGATCCTAAGATTCCTGCAATAGATCACATGAGATGCATAACACGTATTGCAAATAAGGTAGGCCTCAGCGAAAAGACCAAGAGGATGGCAATAAATATCATGCGCCAAGTTATTGCAATGCAGGTATCTGCAGGCAAAGGCCCGATGGGAATCGCAGCAACAGTGCTCTATATTGCTTGCCTCCAAGCAGGGGAAACTAAGACGCAGAAAGAGCTTTCCATCGCAGCGGGCGTCACAGAAGTGACTATTAGGAATCGCTACAGTGAACTGAAGAAATATCTACAGGACTTTGCAAAGTCCTCTTCCGTAGCAATAGCAATATTTATGTTCGTCTTCCAGTCACCCATCTTGCTTAGTTCTGCTAGATGTATCCAACTGCACTTGTGCTCTCTTAAGCCTTTTTAATCGCTTCAAAAGCCATAAAAAAATACTACCACCACCACCATCATTGGTGAACATCAACAACCATATTGCAACGGTTTCTTCTCAACTAATGACAGATCTGGGCATTGCGAGTCTTGTAGTCATCATCATCCTATTTTTTCGTTCAGCGTAAAAGCTACGGGCTCATATAACACACGCTCTAGAAAACAAAATTAAAAATTCATATTCTCTAGCAGGCAACACTACTGCAACCAGCAGCCGCTCTTACTCGCACCTCTAGGTTGAAGCTAGAAAGAATTTCTTTACATCTTGTCCGAATCGTGATCTCCGTGACTTGTGAAAAATTGGCAATGTCTGTAAGATACATATGATAGCCGCAAAGACACGCGGATATATACAAGTACGCTGAAGCAATTCCGACTGGATCTTTACCAGACAGCAGTATATTATCCTCGGTCTGACGGGCAATTTCCAACGC
>CAYXGH010000167.1:0-3363 GCA_964464485.1 uncultured Nitrososphaera sp. | reverse complement strand
AGCAGCAGCAGTATCATCATGTTGCTGAGGAATTCCGATCAGCCTCGCAAGCTTCACCTTTGAAGCCACAAATTGGCTAATATCTGTAGCAAAACTTACTGACCAAGAGCCCTTCTTTTCTACAAATCCAATCCTCTCTGGAGCAAAGTTATGCTTCCTTAATTCCTCCATGATCAGGTTAGCCACATCCTTTGTTGCGACTATGATGTGGCATCCATTCAGTGATGCTGTTGCGTTTTCTATGAGAAATTCGCTTGTTACAAACTTGGCGATCTCTTCGTTTCTGATTGGAAGCTCCTTTATCCTCAGCTGGAGATTTGCAAGCTCTGCAAGTGCGCCCAGTGCAAATACTCCTTGCGGTCCGACAGGGTAAACTGCAGTAATGTGTACTTGTTTATCATATGTAGTAGTAGTAGTCTGCCCAAAGTCTGGGCAATATTTTGCAATTATTTTTCCAAGAGCAAAGCGAGGCTCGCTTAGGTTCTTTACTGCTTCGTCCTTTGCCTGAGTAGTGTTGGCAAATGGTATACTACCATTTTGTTCGTACTTGGCAATATTTTCAGAATCCATAGAGGCTAGAGTGTAGAGGGCAAGTGCAGAAAGGCCCCCAAACTTGTTGGTGATTATGATTTCCATTCCTTCCTCTATCTGGTCGTATTTTGTAGGTAGATCTTTTGTAGTGGTTGCCACAGCACTTGTGCCGTAGAACAGTTTACCTAACTTGAGCGAGCTGTAATCTTCTAGCGCAAGGTTGTAGCGGGAAGTGAACGCATCTAGGTTAGATCTTATCTTGTCAAGCATCTCTTCTGATGGAGCATCATAAATTGGAAATAGCTTAGATGATGACGAAGATTTCAAATTGCAGCCAAGCAGGTTCAAAAGTTCGATCGCAGATGTCATCGCTATATTGCTATGTAAGTCAGCATCGGGTTCTTTTGTCACGTCAGTGACCTGTGTTACTGAAGTTACTGCTGGCATGTATCCTATTTTGTCGCCTCTGTGGAGTTGGATATAATCAAACATTCCAAACTCTGCGGCCTTGTGCTCTGTCAAAACTGCAGATGCACTTGTCACCGACACCTTTGAGTTGAAGATTTTAAAAAAGTTCTCCAATGCTTTAGATAACAATGGCGCATGTTCTCCAGAACCAGTATGGATGCGAAATACTGCAAGTGCCCGTTTCAGTTCGACTTCCTTGTCCATAGCAGGATTGGCAAGGTTGTATACACGCCTTGTCAACTCCGGAATTTTGCCGTCAATATGGTAGAATGAGTCAAACCATGAAGGAGATACCTTAATGCGAGAATGTTTCACTTCCGCCAGCGCGGCTTTGAGGACATGAATGTCCACTTCATTTGAGCAGCTTGGGATCCAGCGGAGAGGATCGAAGCCAAGTTTTCGGTATAGATTGATATGTTCCCAAAAATTCTCAGACAATCTCACATTATCTCTCCTAGCAATCACTCTATATAGCTAATCGACTATTCTATAGAATATACAGAAAAGCTTGTTAATAAATGAGCACTTTTCTCGGAGTGTGTGTGTATATGTGTTTATTCATGGTGAAAAAAATCATATATATTTTACATAATTATGTTCTAACGGAGGAAACAACCATTATAAGGAGTCTAGCTCCCAATTTCTACATACATGTATGAGTTCGCAGAATCCAACCACGACATCTATGCATATTGAAAAGCTCGCAGACGAATTTGACAGCAAGACGGCCCAAGAAGTCTTAAAGTGGGCCCTTGACACTTTTGGAACTAAAATTGCTCTCGCATCAAGTTTTGGTGCAGAGGATGTTGTCATCATAGATATGATGGCTAACCTTGACAAGAATAGGGCAAGGGTATTTACCCTTGATACTGGACGTCTCAATCAAGAGACCTATGATGTAATGGATGCAATTAGAGTAAGGTATGGAATTCCAATTGAAGTGTACTTTCCGGACCAAAAGGAGGTCGAAGAGATGGTCAGGCCAAGAGGCATGAACCTAATGTATGAAAGTGTGGAGAATCGCAAACTGTGTTGCGAAATAAGAAAGGTGCACCCGCTCAACCGCGCGCTCTCTACCCTTGATGGTTGGATTACTGGGCTTCGCCGCGACCAAGTTGTAACAAGGGCAACAACCAAAAAGATCGAGATCGATAGCGGCCATGGAGGAATAGTAAAAGTCAATCCACTTGTAGATTGGACATCTGACATGGTATGGGACTACATCCGAAAAAATAATGTCCCATACAATAAGCTTCATGACACAGGCTTTCCAAGCATTGGCTGCGAGCCATGCACAAGGGCAATAAAGCCTGGTGAAGACCCACGAGCAGGGAGATGGTGGTGGGAAAGCGCTGCGCAAAAAGAATGTGGCCTCCACTTTGACCCATCGAAAAAAAGACACCAGCAGTAGTAATAGTAATAGTGTGTAGTAATAAAAAGAAGTAGAGAGTAGTGATTCAGTGTGGCTGGCTCGATTCCATCACCTCACGGAAATAAGCTTATAGACAGATTTGTCGTTTCTGACAAAAAAAATATGCAGGACATGTATACACTGCAAGTAAGCAATGAGCTCCGAAACGACATCGAAAACATTGCAGATGGAATCTTTAGTCCCCTTGAAGGATTCGTAGGCGAAGGTGACTTTCAGAGCATTGTCAAGAGAGGCCGGCTGAGCAACGGGCTTGCGTGGACAGTTCCATTAATTCTTGACACTGACGAACAAAAAGCACGCAACATGAAGGACGCAGGGGAAATCGCGCTTGCAACAGACAATAACGAAAAATTTGCCATACTGCATGTTGAGGAAGTTTATTCATTTGACAAGATTGCATGCGCAAAATCGATCTACCAGACTGATGATATCAAGCATCCGGGCGTCGAAAAAATGGTCAATATGAAAGATAGACTGGTCGGTGGCAAGGTCGATGTCATCAAAAGAATAGAGCGATCACCGCTGCGAAAGTACAGAATGACACCAGCAGAATCAAGGGCAGAAATATCACGAAAGAGATGGAAGTCAGTAGTTGGTTTCCAGACAAGGAACGTGCCGCATGTTGCGCACGAAATGCTACAAAAGGCAGCTCTTAACCTCTACGACGGTCTATTTGTCAACCCGCTCATTGGTAAGAAAAAACAGGGCGACTTTAAAGACGAATTGATTCTTTCTACCTATCTTGCACTGATAGACAGCTATTACCCAAAGCAGATGGTGATGTTCGTTACGCTCCACACGGATATGCGCTATGCTGGGCCCAAAGAGGCAATTCATCATGCAATAATGAGGAAGAATTTTGGCTGCTCCCACTTTATCGTTGGAAGAGATCATGCAGGAGTGGGCAACTATTATCACCCATTTGCAGCACA
>CAYXGH010000166.1:0-3364 GCA_964464485.1 uncultured Nitrososphaera sp. | reverse complement strand
CCATTTTGGACATCGATTACAAGCAGAGCTGGTCTAAGAGTATGATTGATAGTTTGTATCGTAAACATATTTTGTATGCCTCTACCTTGTTATTATCAATTGCCATTTCGACACCGGTAACTCTTCAGGTGCTCACTAGCAATATCGAGCATGGATTTCGGCGTCATCACCAGAATATTGAACAGTGCCCTCTCACTCATAATTTTTAAGTTCTTTCAACCATACTAGTGGTATAGATGTTCTCAAACGAGCACACTCTCCACAGATTCATGATGGAAAAGGCTGAAGGACAATTTCATGACAGGTACGAGAAAGCACTTGAGCAGGTAAGATCAGAGTTTGGTAGGACCTACACAATGGTGATTGGCGGAAGTGAGATAACGACCTCAGCTACGATAAGGCATACCTCGCCTATTGACACAAGAATAGTGCTTGGACATATGCCGATCGGGGGTGCCAGCCATGTTAAGAAAGCCATTGCAGCTGCAAAAGAGGCATTTGAGCTCTGGGGCAGGATAGACTATCGGGAGCGAGTACATGTATGCAGGGTTGCAGCAGACATCATGGCCGATCGCAAATTTGAGCTTTCCGCGTGGGTCTCATATGAAAACGGCAAGAATCGTTACGAGGCTATAGCAGACATCGATGAGGCTATCGACTTTTTGCGCTACTATTCTGAAGAAATGGAAAGAAATAACGGCTTTGAAACAATGATGAAAAGCGCTCAGCCAAATGAAAGGAGTAAGAGCGTCATGAAACCCTATGGAATATGGGGAGTAATTGCCCCCTTTAACTTTCCGGCTGCTATTTTTGTAGGCATGAGCACGGGCGCAATAATCACCGGGAATACTGTGGTAGCCAAGCCGTCTAGCAATACCCCAATTATTGCATGGAAGTTTGCAGAAATATTCAAGCAGGCAGGACTGCCTGATGGTGTGTTCAACCTAGTCATCGGACCAGGCGGCAAGATAGGCAATGATCTTGTCAGCAACAAAGATGTTGCTGGCATTGTATTCACCGGTTCTCGAGACACTGGCTTCGGCATGGCAAAAGAGTTTAGCAAGACAAGGCTCAAGCCGCTAATCGCTGAGCTTGGGGGCAAGAATCCTGTGATAGTGACTGAAACCGCTGACATCAATAACGCAGTTGACGGTGTCCTCAAAGCAACGTTTGGCTACTCGGGGCAAAAGTGCAGCGCCTGCTCTCGGGTTTATATTCACAAGAAGGTGAGGGATGAGTTTCTCAGGCGGCTTGTTGAAAAGACAAAGAACCTGCCGATAGGAAACCCACTTGACTCCAATACCTTTGTTGGTCCACTTGCCAACGAGGATGCCTACAGGAAATATCAAAAATACATAAGGGCAGCTGAGAAGGATGGCAAGGTGCTTGTTGGAGGCTCTATCAAAAAGGATGACGACCTAAAGTACGGCTACTATGTAGAGCCGACGATTATCATTGGTCTGCCAAAAAAACACCAGCTCCTTAGAGAGGAGATGTTTGTTCCCATCCTATGTGCTGCAGACTATGAGAAGTTTGATGACGCCATCAAGCTTGCAAACGACACTGAATATGGATTGACGGCCGGAATATTTACTAGAAAGCAGGAAGAGGTCAAAAAGTTCCTTGATCGCATCGAGGCGGGAGTCGTTTATGTTAACAGGCAGGCAAGCGCAACAACTGGCGCAATGGTCGGATGCCAGCCATTCGGCGGATGGAAGAACTCCGGTACGAGGGGTAAAGGAACTGGAGGACCTCATTACCTGACAGAGTTCATGCGTGAGCAGAGTCAGACCATTGTTGTTGTTGACTAGCCAACAAATATTTCATCATTCTACCGGTGACTAGCGTAAAAAATATTATGGTTCGAAAATATTGTACCAATTATTGTTTGTCGAATGCAGAATTCAAAGTCAGTAAAAATACTAACTTCTGCAATCCGTCCCAATTGAATAGGGGTCTGCTGCTTATATCTCTCTCGTAATGCCCCCTATTATTCTGTCGCTATTCGCACCAATTCAGAAATTTGCTTACCTTTGTCTTGAGAAAGTGCTGAAATTCCCCCAGTCAAGCTTTCAGCTACAACGCCTTTTTCTGCAAGTACTTCAGCAACTCTGAGCGAAGTATTACCCATCATGCAGACGAGCAATGCCTTCCCACTATCTTCTTCTCCCCCCAATGCATTATCCAGTTCCTCTGGAATCTTTTGGGTTGCTAAAAGTCGCTCCACGTCACTGGCCTTTGGAACAGAGATCTTGCTTTCATCCACCCCCAGTGAATTTGCAATTAACTCTATTCCCTCCTTGCGTGGAGTATACATTGTGTGAATCCAAAGAACTCTGTTGTAGTTTCCGATATTAGATACAGCTTCCTGTAGAGGAACCTCTAGACGATCCTCTCTTATCTCTTGTATCATTTCAATGCTCCTTCTGTACTTTTGGATTCCATCTGCAACTAATACGACAAACTTTCTTCCTCCATCTCCACCAAAATTTGCCATCTGCATCACCGCGTAAAGCGCAAGGGCACTGCTTTCTCCTACGTCATATCCCTTGTCTACGAAAAACTTCAACAGACGTCTTGCCTGTCCAAAATCTACCTCATGTTGTCCGCCGTATCGCTCAGGCTCATAGAACTTCAAGCCTGCTGCCTTCCCTTTCGTCCTTATTCCTGCAACATCTTGGTTACTAAGTGGAAAGATTACATGTAATGACTTCTTTCCATATTTATCCATCAAGTATCTGCTCAAGCCACCTGAGGTGCCACCTGTACCAAAGGTGCAAACAACTTTGAATTCGGCTAGCGAATGGCCTTGTTCAATCAATTGCTGGTCTATCTCCGCGGCAGTCACAGTTCTGTGTACCTCAATGTTCAGCTCATTGTCGTACTGTTCCGGGCAGAAGCAACCGTAGATCCTCGCAAGAAGCTTTGCCAAGTTTATTATGTCCTGACTCGCTAGAAGTTCTTCTACCCCTGAGCGTGATTTATCAAAAATTGCAGGGTCGAACCCGATTTCAATGAGCTGTGAGCGAATGTTCGATGCAGTTGCTTTAGCAGCCAAAAGATTCGGATTAATCTTCATACCAGGAGCAGGGCAAATGTCCATGTCCAGGTTTATGATACGTGTTCTCTCATTTCTCAACTCCTCAAATACTCCTTCTTGAAGCTTCCTGGATACTAGGGTGACGACATCTAGGCCAAGCCTAGCGATCTGCCCTAGAGCGATCCCAAAGTTACCCGAGGTCGCTTCAATTATTGTCTGTCCACCCTTCAGTTTGCCTGACGCAATTGCATCATAGATTATGCGTACTGCAGGCCTTACTTTGATCGAGCCTGCAAGCAAGTTTGAATCAAACTTACCGAAAAC
>CAYXGH010000165.1:2328-3421 GCA_964464485.1 uncultured Nitrososphaera sp. | reverse complement strand
GATATTCCTTACCTCAAGGAGCTTGGCATTAGTTCAGTGAAAGTCTACATGAACCTAGGCGCTGACCTCAATCGTATCCATATGGATCTGGAGCCAGACACCTGTGGATTAAGGGATGGACTAGTCAACATGACAGATGAATTAATGTCTTCAATAGTAAAGGAGGGTGCAAATGTGCATTCCACGATATTAGTGCATGCAGAAAATCCTGTAGTTTGTTCTGAGCATATGCGCAAAGCAAAGGAAAAAGGAATGGCCCATCTTGAGGCATGGTCTTATTGCAGGCCCCCCTATTCTGAAGCGCAAAGTATTGCCAAGATCTCTGACCTTGGGAGAATGAGTGGTAGTAGTAGTGCCAACCTGTACTTTGTGCATGTCGGCTCAACTGCTGCAATTGACGCAATACTTGCCGAGAGGGAGAAGGGCCAATCAAATTACTACATTGAAACTTGCCCCCACTACTTGACACATACCACTGAGTTTGGAAACTTGATAGGTAAGGTGACGCCGCCAATACGTTCGAAAAGCGATCTCCAAAGCATGTGGTCTGCCTTGCGAAACGGTATAGTTGATACAATTGGTACCGACCACGTTGCCAATCGACTTGAAATGAAAATGGGAAAAGGCGATATCTGGTCAGCTCTTTCCGGCTTTCCTGGCATTGCTACAATGCTGCCAGTGCTCTTGAGCAAAGGCGTGAATGAGAACAGAATCAGCATCGAGAGGGTCGCCGAAGTCACCAGCTACAACACGTCAAGGATATTTGGCATATACCCGAAGAAAGGTACTATCCAGCCAGGCTCAGATGCAGATTTGACGATAGTTGACCTGGATCTTGAAAAGACGGTTACGCCTGACCTGCTCCAGTCGTACTCTGATTATACCATTTACGATGGTTGGAAGCTACGCGGCTGGCCTGTCATGACGATTGTAAGAGGCAACATCATCATGGAAGATGGCCAGGTAGCTAACGAAGCACTTGGGCATGGAGAGTTTATTCCACGACCGGTTGCTATCACTTAGGAAGTTTAGCGCTGTCTTCCTCCGCTACAGCTTGTTTTTCCATTTTGATAACAATCACATATAGGCAACG
>CAYXGH010000165.1:0-2228 GCA_964464485.1 uncultured Nitrososphaera sp. | reverse complement strand
CTTCCTCCGCTACAGCTTGTTTTTCCATTTTGATAACAATCACATATAGGCAACGAAGATGTGAACTATAGAGGCGACGTCCATATATATATCTGAGAGCCGACGACATCTTTTAAAATATCTATATGCTGGAGGTTGCGTTACGACTTACAGTGTAACTGGGATGACTGTCGCATTTACACAATACACACAGCAGAGCCTGTCACAGATCATGGGACAATAAGAATGGTCTCACAAGAGGGTTGATAATAATAATATCCTAAACTAAGGTAACAAGGCAACACGCTAGAATTCCAATAACGAAGCCCGCATCGCTGACCGATGCCTTCAAGATATCTCTTCCTTATAAAACCAAAGTCACTCGAGTGTTTTCCCTTTAGAGCTTTTTTAGATGGTTTTTGCATGCGCTATGCTTGGTCCTTCTAAAGCTGGCTGGCCATACTAAAATAAAATTGCGAAAATGTTCCAAAGCTATCGGCTCTACTGAAACGATATTGTCTCAAATGAGCCGTCATTTTTGGCCTTGTAGTAAATGTCTGCCCTTCTTGTAAAGAGTCCTACTTCGAGTACCCCGGCAATATTCTTCAGCTCCACCTCCATCTTTTTCGGATCAATTATTGAAGGAAAAAACGTATCCAAAATGAGATTTCCGTTTTCGGTTACAAGAGGGTAGCCCTTGTCAAGTGTGCGAAGCACCGGCTTTCCCCCCATTTCTACCAGTTTCTTTAAGAGGACTGAGCGTGCCATTGGGTGTACTTCGATAGGCACTGACCGGCTGAAAGACTGCACAAACTTGGTGGCGTCAGCCACTATTACTACTTTTTTCGCCGCAGAAATCAGGATTTTTTCGCGCAAGAGTGCTCCTCCACCTCCCTTTATCATAGTAAATTTGCTATCTATCTGATCAGCACCGTCAAATACTATGTCGGTATACGGGATCCTATTTTCGTCAGCCATCCTGAGCGAGCTTTTTTCTGCCTCCAGTTTGATTTGTAGCGAAGTTGGCATAAATTCGATTGATTCTTTATCTGGAAGCTTAGCCATCTCTCTTACAATGAAGCCGACTGTGCTTCCACTACCTAATCCAACCACCTTGACACCTTTAACAAGTTTGACTGCTTCTTTGGCCAGCTTTTGAATTGAATCTTGCAATGACAATGGATAATCATCACTGGTTGTGGTGTTTATAAAATAAATAATGATTGTTGCAGCTGCGGGAAAGGAAGGGATTTAGCATGCAAGATTATTATTCCAGTCCTTAAGTTGCTAAATATAACCTTAGGTCGCTTGAAAATCCATCTAGAATTCAAGCTCTTCCAGTGTATCGACTACAAGATTGGTAGATGAGGGGCACAATCTAAAAAGTATCACTCCTTGGGAGTCTTCCTTAAGTCAAACCGCGGTTGTTGTCCGTTTATGCCAGGGTTCAGGTATCTGCTTGAGAGATATTTTGTGATGTCGCCAATGCCTGATACCAGTGTTGCATGTCTGTCCATGCGAGTTCTGCCGACAAGATCCGAAATGTTGCCCCCCTGATCCGTTTGGCCAACAATTTCGCAAAAAATGCTGGTTGGATGACATATCGCCTGTATCTGGGTGCCCTTCTTAGTCCATCGTAACGTCCCAAGGTCTGAATCAATAGATTTCTCCCATGACGGGTCGTTTTCTACAAGCCATCTCGGGATTCTGTTATCACTTTGCACTATCTTGACATCTGCTGTCAATCAATTTATTGCTTTTGTTTAAAACTTGAAGTATATTGACCTTCTTCTATATCCCTCAAAGCTGTGATACTAACTAATTCATGTGCTAATATGATATATATGGTTGCCAGAGCGAGAACAAAGATAGTAGTAGTAATAATAGAAGCAAGACATACTATCTTTCTTGGGTTACCACAGATAGATTGACCCTTTTAACAGGAAGGAGAGCACACACAGGGGGAAAAGAAGAAGAAGAATAAAATCACCACACTACCCAAAAGGCTAGAAAGCTGGCTGGAATGGCATCATCCAATAATACTACTACTCTCACCTCTCTATATGAGTCGCTACTAAACTCAGAACAGGTCGTTTGGTGATTAAATGAAATCAAAACATAGGCATGCATCTTTCTGTAGTAGAAAGAAGATGATGGAGGTTATAGATAGATAGAGACACAAAAGATAACAACTACTAACTTTGCTGTATATATCGTAACAACTAATTATTTTCATAATAATAATAATT
>CAYXGH010000164.1:0-3441 GCA_964464485.1 uncultured Nitrososphaera sp. | reverse complement strand
GTTTTTTCTAGATTAAATTTCAGCATGCATGCATACAATATACACAAATGTACCCCTCCTCCAAATAAACTCAATATATTTTCTTTAGATAATTATCCTAGTCTTTAAACTATTTTTGTACATTTAATTATAAATTTTATGTTGAAGGTAAAGATCTTTGAATCTTTTTATTGATGCATACCCGTCCTTATGCAGTGGCAACAAGGGGCAAGATAATCGTAATAGAAGGTACCGACAAGGCTGGCAAGGGTAGCCAGTCTCGCATGCTTGCAGAGACCCTAAAGACTTCAGGCAAGGTTTGTGTCATTATGGACTTCCCGGATTACACGACATCAATTGGGATGGAAATAAAAGCGTTCCTTGAGGGTAAGCGTGATTACCTCCCAGAGGTCAAGCACCTGCTGTTCTCAGCAAACAGATGGGAAAAAAAGAAAGAGATCGAGAGCATGCTCGAAAATGGTACGATTATAGTCATGAATCGTTACTGGCAGTCAAACCTTGTCTACGGCGTAGCAAATGGCATGGACACCAATTGGCTTCTTCGACTTGACAAGGGTCTGCCAAAGGAAGATATTGTGCTTATGATTCTGGTCAACCCAAGCATATCTGCCAAGCGCGCAGAGATTCAGGATATGTTTGAGTCCGATCCTCAGCTGGCGGCAAAAGCATATAAGAACTACCTAAAGTTTGCAAAGCAGTACAGATGGAAGGTCGTCGATGGCTCAAAGAGCAAGGAACAAGTTCACCAAGAAATAATGAAGATAATAAGGAAAGAGCTTAAAGTTTAAGTCCTGTTAGCTTGTGATACAAAACAAGCAATCAATATGGACTTCACAGGCGAAATAACAGACCCTGTCCATAAGTACATCAGATTCTCGCAGGTTGAAAAACAACTGATCGACAGCCCTGCTTTTCAGCGCTTGCGGAGGATAAGACAGCTGGCTGGTGCACATCTGGTGTATCCAAGCGCGCAGCACTCGCGCTTTGAGCACTCACTTGGCACCATGCATATCGCCGGCTTTGCAGGCGAAACGTTACTTGGCAAGGGATATATCGATCACACAGAAATAGTACAGGATCTCAGGCTTGCTGCGCTATTACACGATATTGGGCATGGGCCTTTTTCACACCTGTTCGAAGAGGTCCTTGAGTATAATTGTAATACTAGCCATGAGGAGCTTGGAAAAAAGATCCTGATGCAAAGCGAGATAGCTGACATTCTGGGAAGATATGGTTACAGTGCACATCAGATATGCAGGCTTTCATTTGGCCAGTCAAAGGTAAATTTCATGAATGAGATTATTTCTGGTGGACTGTCTGCAGACATCATGGACTATTTGCCACGCGACGGGCTTTTCACCGGAGCAGAGTATGCCAAGCTTGACTACCACAGGCTTGTGAGTTCGCTTGAAGTTTCAAAGAACCGGCTTGCGATAAACAGGTCTGCCCTCAACTCACTTGAATCAATGCTGATCTCACGCTATGAAATGTTCAAGGCTGTCTATTTCCATAAGACAGTGAGATCTGCTGAAGTAATGCTCCTACGCTCAATGATAGCGGCAGACGAGGCGCTTGGATTGACAAATACTTCGCTCCACAAGTATCTTACGCTAACAGATGAAGCCACCCTTGAGCGGCTCTGTACGCTTTCCGGCAGATATGCATTTTCGGGCAAGATGGCGCGAGATTACCGCGACAGGAGGCTGCTTAAGAGTGTTTATGAAAAATTCTTACACAAGCGCGATAGGCAAAGGATGGACAGAAAAGCGCTGGAGGCGCTTGCTTCTCATATTGCGCATGTGGCAGATGTAGATAGCAACTATGTCTTTGTCGATGTCTCTCGTGCCCCCTCGATGCCGCTGACTCCAAGCAAGGAAGAGATGTATTCTGTATTGGTTGTCGACAAGGATCGAGTGTATGAGATGCCGATGTCAGAGATTCCACTTGTAGAATCGATCTCAGGATTCTTCGACATGCTACGTGTCTATACTACCGCAGAGAACCGTGAGAAGGTGGAGCGAGCTATTAAAAAGGTATTGGGCGATCAAGGTATACTGAATATGGGGGCAGGTAAGATCCACGCAGGCTAGGCGTCGTGTTGTAATCAAATTATCTGGAAAAGTGTTTGGCTATGAAACAGCATATGAGCTGAAGAGGTATGCTAGGATGCTGAGCAAAATAAGCGAGAAAGTGCAGCCAGTAGTTGTGGCAGGTGGGGGCAAGGTTGCGCGCCACTACATCTCCACCGCAAGGAGCTTTGGCTCGGATGAAGCATCTCTGGACATAATAGGTATCGAGGTTTCAAGGCTAAATGCAAGGCTCATGATTATTGCGCTTGGCGATCAAGCGTACCCTACAGTCCCTGAAGACCTCGAGCAGGTGAGCAAGGCTGTAACAACCAACAGAATAGTTGTGACAGGCGGCTTACATCCGGGGCAGAGCACAAATGCAACAGCTGCACTTATTGCTGAAAAGGTCAAAGCTTACAAGTTCCTCAACGCAACAGATGTCAACGGCATTTATGATTCCGATCCCAACAAGAACAAGGACGCCAAACTACTCAATGAAATCACTGTCAAAAAGTGCATAGATCTATTGGGATCTGAAGATTCGGCTGCAGGCGGCTATGACCTAATGGACATTGTAGCGCTCAAGGTGATAGAGCGGAGTAAGATCCCTACGGTAGTGCTCAAGTCAGATCCTGCAGTAATCAAGAACGCAATTTCACGTAGCACTGTTGGGACACGCATTGTAGTATAGGCATTGTCAAATTCATATATTCTGCTTTGTCAAACGACTGACAAGGCCCCAAATAATAATAGCTTCTATTTGCATCATCTAATCTTGTTATAGGTTAGGTGTATTGAGCTACATCCCAACTGTATCTTATGATGTTAACCTCTAACCCCATTGCAATTACAATAGACTATCTTAACCCATCATAATCCTTATAGTAAATGCCGATTGAGACCTCCCATTATGTGCATATGTAGTATCTTTCCAATTGCAATAATTTCTGGTCAGCGCCCCCATACGGCTAATTAATCATTGACACACCACTACCACCTTCTACCTTTTTTCTCGACAGTTCAAATAAGCATATCACACAGCTTATGATACCGTCTTAATATCGCCAGTGAACTCTTGCATACCATCTGCAAGCATCCTTTTGAAAGCTTCTTCTCCCTGTTTCATTGGCATGGGCCTTGACTGAGCCTTGGCATACCCATCATTATCGCAAATAAAAAGCATTGACTCATTACCACTTGTCATCTTACCAACCAGCTCTTCTTCACCCACAGGCTCAAACCCTGCCATGCCCTGCTTGATAGTATAGGTCAGCATGGCAAAGCCGGTATACTCGAAGAGCCTCATTTGAGCTTTCTGAGCCCTCTCGCGTCCGATATTTGCCGCCTTGTGGTATTGCAACCGGCAGCAATT
>CAYXGH010000163.1:0-3461 GCA_964464485.1 uncultured Nitrososphaera sp. | reverse complement strand
CTTTCAATCGATTGCTCCGTTAAATAGGCGTCCCAACAGAAATGGCAGGTTACTCGCTGTGTCTCTTGTCTCATATTCTGCCAGCAGTACCAAATAGGATGTTACCGTCATCATCACCATCATATTCTGCGATACTGTTGTAGCAGTTCTTATCGTGTAAAAAGGAGTAAATTCATAAATATAAAAAGCAAACATAGTATATCTTGCATGTCCTCATCACAATCTTCATCACCACCACCATCATCATCAGAAGTCGAGGAGCTTAGGACAAGGGCTGTTAGAGAGCAGGTCGACCTTTACAGGCAGCTTAGGGAACAGCTGATCAATGAAGTCGAGAGGTATCAAAAAGAAGGCAATCACAAGCTTGCCAGCATTATCTCTGAATCGCTTAGAGAATAATAAAAATTCGCATATTTAACAGTCGACTGACAGAGTCTTTACTTCCTATGAAGGAAATGTATTCGGGCTAGCTATATCGAGTATATTCATTATTGTCTATCCTGCTAGTGGTTATAGTTGAATATTAGCTCCTTACATATGTCGTCGGCGACCTATCGCCAAGCATGATTCTGGAGGCCAGCCAACATCATATTGAAAAACATGAGAAAGATATATCCGTAGTCTAGTCAGCTCTCCTCAAGAACCTGGATAGTTCGAGAAGAAGAATCAAGTTCCAAGCTAATTCGCTCCTAAAGAACTAATATTATATATAGAGACTATAACATGCTGGTGTGCTTCCTATAGTAAAGGGTTTGCTTGCTGGCGAGCGACGCGCCCTTGCAAGGGCAATATCAATTGTCGACAACGATGAACCCGAGTCTCGAGAAATCATAAAGCAGATTTTCAGCAAGACAGGCAATATAAGATCAGTGGGTTTTACAGGTCCTGGAGGGGCAGGTAAAAGCTCTCTTGTTGGCAAGTTGATACCTGAAATCCAGGCGCTTGGCTACAAGGTTGCGGTGCTTGCAGTCGATCCCACAAGCCCCATAACTGGTGGCGCCATATTGGGAGACAGGGTCAGAATGCAGGGCAACCTTCACAACGAAAAAGTGTTTATGCGAAGTATGGCATCAAGGGGAGCTATTGGAGGTGTTTCCAAATCGCTCAGAAATGCAATTAGAATCCTTGATGTCGCCGACTACAATGTTGTGCTTATTGAAAGCGTCGGTGCAGGCCAGCTTGAGGTTGAAATTTCTAAAGTCGCCGATCTTACAGTAGTGGTGTTTACGCCGCACACAGGAGATAACGTGCAAGCCGTAAAAGCAGGGCTCACTGAAATAGGTGACATTTACGTTGTAAATAAGGCAGATCTAGAAGGTGCTACCAGCCTCTATCAAACAGTACTTGACCTGATTGGCGATACTAGTAGAAAACCAGCCGTTCTTAAGACATCTGTCAAAACAGGAGAGGGTGTGGGGGAACTAGCCAAGAGTATTGATAAATTATTAAAGGAAAAAAACATTAATTATAAAGAACGCGAGAGAAAGATGCTGGAGGATGAGTTAACAGACATGATTTTAAATAACCTGGAGAAGAAGGTTTCCTCTATGCTTGCTCAGGACAGAAAATATTCAGAGTTTATCGACAGGTTGACTAGAAAAGAGATCGATCCTTATGTGGCTGCAGAAGAGCTGGCCCGGACCCTCTTTAGGTGACCATAATTATGGAGAGCGAGACTTTCAAGACTGATTCAAACATACCGGTTAAGCGAGTTTTTACAAATAAGGATGTAAAAAACTACGATGGCCTTGTTGAAGAAGAGCCTGGCAGGTACCCATATACTCGAGGCCTGTATCCAGACATGTACCGAGAGCGACTGTGGACCATGCGCCAGTACAGCGGCTTTGGTAGTGCGGAAGAAACAAACAAGCGCTTCAACTTCTTGCTAGACCGCGGCCAGACGGGCCTATCACTAGCATTTGACCTGCCTACTCAGACTGGCAGGGACTCCGATGACCCCCAAGCAGAGGGTGAGATTGGGAGGACAGGCGTTGCCATCAGCTCGATAAAAGATATGATGGCCTGTTTTGACAGCATACCACTTGACAAGGTCAGCACTTCGATGACTATCAACTCAACTGCATCTACGCTTTTGTCGCTTTACATCACTGTTGCTGAGGAGCAGGGAGTGTCACCGGACAAGTTGCGTGGTACTACTCAGAACGATATTCTCAAGGAATACATCGCACGAAATACCTACATTTATCCGCCCAAGCCATCTATGCGCCTGATAGGGGATATGATCGAATATTGCTCTAAAAAAGTTCCACAATGGTACCCGATCAGCATTTCTGGCTACCACATGAGAGAAGCCGGCTGTAACGCTGTGCAAGAGCTGGCCTTCACCTTTGCAAACGCAATTGAATACATCAATACTTGTACAAGCAGAGCAGGACTGAAGGTTGATGACTTTGCTCCACGGCTTTCATTCTTTTTCTGCTGCACTATGGAATTCTGTGAGGAAATTGCCAAGTTCAGAGCGGCTCGGCGGATCTACGCCAAAATAATGAAAGAGAAGTTTCATGCAACAAATCCCAAATCCCAGCACCTCCGCTTCCACGTTCAGACATCTGGCGAATCACTGACTGCCCAGCAAGTTGACAATAACATTGTCAGAGTCGCGACGGAAGCACTTGCTGCGGTACTTGGTGGATGCCAATCGTTGCATACCAACTCGCGTGATGAAGCGCTTGCACTTCCAACTGAAGAATCAGTCAAGATCGCACTCAGAACTCAGCAGATAATTGCTACTGAGACAGGTGTTAGCAAAACTGTGGATCCGATGGGTGGCTCATACTACATTGAATACCTTACAGCCAAGATAGAGGAAGAGGTTAACGAGTACCTCAAAAAGATAGAAAGTATGGGCGGTGCCCTAGTCGCGGTAGAGAAGGGCTTCTTCCAAGAAGAGATCAGGAATAACGCATATCAATTGAAGAAAGAAATTGACGAAAACAAGCGCATTATCGTAGGGGTTAATAAGTATCAAGACGAGCGTGATATTGAGCCGAAGATCAACAGGATAGATCCATTGCTGGAGCAAAAACAATTAGCAAATGTCAAGGAATTCAAGAGCAATCGCGACAAGTCAAAGGTTGACCAAGCGCTATCACAACTGCAAAATGCAGCTGAAAAGGATGACAATAACTTAATGCCCCATATCATCAACGCAGTTAAGAGTTACACTACTCTTGGCGAAATTAGTAGTACTCTGCGAAATGTGTTTGGAAGATACGAATCCAAGATATCTTTCTAGAGTGTAAGAAGAACCACAGGGTACAAAATTCAGCGAGCTAGCCATGGCTTTACCAGCTATGATATACTGTTACAAGATATCTATTCCCAAACAAGCATGAGGTATACCGCTTGTCGCTACCATCTTTATGACATATGTCTCTTCAAGAACCTTCTTTGATCCTATTCTGCAATAGATGTGAGAGATTTGTTAAAAGCATTACTAA
>CAYXGH010000162.1:0-3477 GCA_964464485.1 uncultured Nitrososphaera sp. | reverse complement strand
TTTTCTGCCATACCAAAATACGGCTCTGCAAGATTATTAACTCTTACTCAAAAGGAGCTAATAATTTTCGGATCATGCCAAAATCATGCCAAAAGCTATGCTATCTTATTTTACTATTGCAAAGCTAACCTTCCAAGCGAGCAGGGGATCGACATGAAAAGAAGTGTATATGTTTTTATACACTTTTTCCGCCGCAAGAGAATAATCGCCAATAATTGAGAGAGAGAACAACATGAAGAACATATAATATATACATATGTTGTTGATTTACCCAAGTCGACGCCGATGACGACACGGATGGCGCACGCGTGTACTCACTCCTCATTTCCTGCTGCTACGCCGCCGTCCCTATATCTCTCGCAATATGGACACTAGCAACGATGATGATGTGATGTTTTACTATGAGATACTTAAAATATATATAATTTCAAAGATAAAATCAAGAACCAGCAAGAAGATTGTTAAAGGGCGGTGTCACCTTTTTCCTTGCTTCCTATATCGTATGCTTCGGCAACATCGTAAACAAAGACCTTGCCGTCAGATGCAGAGCCGGTGCTTATAACCTTGAGCACATCATCAATAATTTCTTTTGCTGTAGCGTCTGACACCAGCACTTCAATTTTAGTGCGAAAGCCAAACTCTGGAGTATACCGCATGACCCCTCTTCCAACTGAAACGGGCTCCCTTTTCGCCCTGCCCCTCCCCTTGATTTCATAGAATGACATACCACCTACCTTGTGCTTGTGCAGTAGTTCGTTGACATCAGTAAGGCGTTCGTGCGGAACAAGGATGTCCAGCCTCTTCATACTATATATCCCCCTATTATCAGAATATCGAGGTATTAAGGGTTAGCAAAAACTGTTGAAATTATCAGTATAGCATAATTTTTTATTCCTATGTTGCAGATGTGCCGCTTTCAAATTGCCTGTGATGCACCAGATCCTGCTGATTTTGAAATGCCTTGCCGCAATTGTCGCAGATGAAATTTGACATAGCAGTTGGGCTGACCTCAGGGTAATCTTTGCGCTCCTCTCTTTCGCTAATAGCCTCACGGTCTTTGATGCTAGCATCAGCATCCGTTTGGCGGAACCTAACATCTGGGCTTTCGCGTGTATTGTCGGTTATCTGATAATCCTTTTTCTTGGAGGGGATATTTTCTTCAAATGCCTTTTGCACATGGTACGGATCGCGAAACTGAATATAGCCATCAAGGCTTTCAAAAAGCGCGACAATATCATCTTCTTGTTCTTCATCATCATGGGTATTGATGCTTCTGACATGATCTATGATGTTATGCTTGAATGCCGGAAATGTAAGGCCGGCAAGCTGGGCTACAGCGCGATTTACAAAATCAGGGTTTCTTGCCGCTCTTTCTACTGCTCGATTGATCCTCGTTGCATCGTAAGCAGGCACATGCTTTGTAGCATCGATGCTTTCTTTCGCTCTATCTTTCATCGTCCGTAGTAGCTAATAGCACAACAATTCTGATAATGGTTTCAGCTATTGTTTTGCAGATAGGCCACCATCCACCATCATGATAGTGCCTGTGACCCACTTGGAGTCGTCAGAGCAGAGATAGGCAACTGCGCCGGATATGTCCTCCGGTTCGCCTATCACACGCAAAGGAAATGTAGATTCTAGAAGTTTTTTAGCTCCCTCGTCCTCAAGGTACGGCTCGATTATTGAGCTCCGGATAGTGGAAGGAGCAATGCAGTTGCAACGAATTTTGTATTGTCCATATTCAACTGCAATGCTCCTTGTGAACATTATTACGCCAGCCTTGGTCACAGCGTACACGGAGAGCGGCACTCGAGGGATAGATCTGATGCCGAGCACCGATGAGATGTTGACGATACTGCCACCCCCACTTTCCATCATTACCTGGATTACAGCCTTGGTCATTCTAAACGTGCCAAAAAGGTTCGTTTTGACAAGGTCATCCCACTGATCCTCACTCATTTCATGAAAGGGCATTGGATCGTTTATTATGCCCGCATTATTGACCAAGATGTCTATCTTGTCAAATGAATTGATCGTCTGATCGATTGCGCTGAGTACCTCAGCTTCCTTCGTAATATCTGCTATTACTGTCATCGTATTCTTCTTATTACCAATTTCAGAAGCTGCTTTTTGCAACTTGGTTCTGTCTCTGCCCAGCATGATGACCCTGCATCCATCAGAAGACAGTCTCTTTGAAATCGTCTTTCCAACTCCTCCACCTGCTCCCGTCACTATAGCGACCTTGCCCTTTATCATGTGATATTATTTCAGCAAATATTCCTTTAAAGTATTTGAGTGTTCACATGTCTCCATTTACTTGCTGGCCAATGCCTTGGCTACGGCTGCCTGAAGCTCCGAAATAACCGCGGCGGTATCTGAAGGGTCGCTCTTGAACGTTGCGCCGGCGGCATAGTCATGGCCTCCTCCGTCTGAAAGGTTAGCTGCAATGCTGCGGCACGAAATTGCGTCATTGTTACGCCGTATGCTTACTTTGCCCTTAGTGCTGTAGAGCATCATTACATCGGTGTTTGTCTTAGCAAACACTTCCTCTGAAAATAGGCTGCTCTGTAGGTACGGAGACGACTGGGCATATGCTACTTTGAACCTGCCAGCCTCTCTTATCTGCATGGAGGCAAAGACCTGCACTTTTGCCTCGTCACGCAGACGTACATAATTATTGTAGTCATTCTGCATCTCCACATCCCATAAGATGCCCCTAGCAGATTTCACTGCAAGATCTGATAGCCGATAATAAAAGTCAGGGAATGTTTGATAGTAGCGTATTAGCTCCGATATTGGTGTAAGGTACTGATCCCTTGCGAAAAAGTCCATGGTATGAGCCATGCTTGCAAGTTTTGCAGCCAGCGTGTTGCCGGGCAGAAGCGTTTCATACATCAGGTCTGCTGCGCATTTTCTTCCCGAAACATCAAGCACAATTTCGACAAAGGGCTTGACCGCCTCAATTGCCTGCTGTGACCAAGGATGGTGATCAACCCACATTATCTTCCAGCCCTTGAGCACTGCATCTGAAAATGCCCTCCTGCAGGTTTCGATCAACTCGTCGTTGAGCCCAAGATCTGCAATGACTATCTGTCCGGACTCAGACGACGACGACGAGTATCGAGTTGCAGAGTAAATAAAGTTACCAAGCTTATTGAAATTTTCAGCACCATAGCCTAGAAACACGGTCATTGCCTGAGGATAGCGCATAAGTCCTATCGCGGTAGAATAGAGGCCGTCAAGGTCAGATTCATGTGAGAAGATTATTACCTTCATCATTCAAACAGCTCCTGCTCTAAGACCTTTGTCAATGCACTTGTCTTTTCAAATATCTTATATCTTGTGGTCCGTATTATATCTTATCAGGTTAGAGCTTGCAAGAGGTGTAAATTGTCAGGTACTACTAGTACTAACCGGTCGGTGGTGGTATATTGTTTGCTACTGCTTTTCTTCCAAGCCACAGCTTTTCACCTACTA
>CAYXGH010000161.1:0-3495 GCA_964464485.1 uncultured Nitrososphaera sp. | reverse complement strand
TTACCGGTATGAAGTAGTAGTCGTAATGACAGTTTAGCGCCTGATTATCTAGTATCGTGTCTAGTTATGCAACAGGGCACTTATTGGCACTGTAACACTCACCTGTATGGTTGTCATTTAAGGGATCAGAGGTTTTTATGATAGCATATACACCCTTGATGAAAAAGATATGATATAATATCGGACAGCTTTGATCTAGAATAGGTTTTCAGACTGACACTCTCTCTCTGCCTCTCTTCCTTCAGTGCTGGCTATGATATTTTTTATTGTAGCCATAAGAGTTTATTATCAGCTGATTGCAGATGGTGGTGGTGATGACTATCTTAACAATTAAATAATTAATTTCTAGAATCTCATTTTACTATGGGTTATTATTCCATTGCCTTGGCGTTTGCCACCGCTCTTGTTCTTGTATCCCACTATATTATTCTTAATCTGGCCTACGGCCAGATGTCATCAAGTCAGCTGTTTGGATGCCAGGAATATGGTGACTCAGTGCATTGTGACCTTCTTTTGAACGAGATGCAGGCATATGAAGCGATTGGCAATTCAACCCTCATACATCCCCTCATCAGCAATGATACGCTATTTGTCGATGGCAAGGTAGGCCAAGCAGTCGAAATGCGAGGTGAATATAGAGAGTCAATAGAGATCAACAATTCTCCTGAGCTTAACCCAATGCAATTCTCTATTTCGTTCTGGATGCAGTCTACAACCATAGGGCCGTATGGACATATCGTTTCTCATAGCAACAGAGCTCAAACATCTGGCTGGCAATTTGATGTTTTTAGAAGTGCTGACAGACAGTCTGGTTCCGAAGCTGCAACTCTTCGCTTTGGAGTTTTCAACACCAACGGGACACTCTTTTCCCCTGCCGATATCCCAGTGTCTGCCGATACCCTAGTGTCAATAGATGAGTTTACTCACATAACTGGTACATTTGACGGTTCAACAGTAAGGCTATACAAGGACGGACTCCTTGTTGGCGAAAGAGAGTTTTTGGGTAACTATACTGCGGACCCTGGCGTGCCGCTGAGGATTGGATCTGCAGCTTACTGCTCATCATGCAACAGATGGTCTGGTATAATTGACGACCTTCGCATGTACAATCAAACACTTGGCGAAGCTGAAGTAAAGCAGCTTTTTGACATGTCATCGGATGTTTCTTTACCAAGCTTAATTGGTTACTGGAAATTTGACGGGGATACAAAAGATGCTCTAGAGAGGAATAGCGGCACGACGAGCACAATACTCACAAGCATGGTCTTTGCTCCAGACGGCAGGCTCTTTTTCAATGATAAGAACTCAGGTTCAATATGGATAATGACGCCCGATCACAAGATCCTTGACAAGCCGTTTGCCAGCGTAGATGATCTATATGCCAGCTGGGAGCAGGGAATGCTTGGGCTTGCAATTGACCCTGAGTTTCATAGCAACCACTATGTATATGTGTATTACACCGCTCTAGTAGACACCCAAGAAGGTGATGGAGGTAAAGTGATCAACCGCGTACTGAGATTCACAGATACCAATAACACTGGCACTGATGTCAAGATAATAATGGATAATATTCCTGCCTCACGTGGCTATCACTCGGGTGGCGCAATGGCCTTTGGGCCTGACGGTAAATTGTACATCACTGTTGGTGATGCTACTGAGCATATTTTCGCACAAGATCCCTCCATAGTGATAGGCAAGATACTGCGTATAAATAAGGACGGCACAATACCTCAAGATAACCCCTATCCAAACTCACCTGTGTACACAATCGGCCATAGAAACATGTATGGTATTGCATTTGACTATAATAGTGGGACAGGTCTAGTTGCCGACGCCGGAGACTTTCACTATGATGAGATAAATCTTATAACAAAGGGTGGAAACTATGGGTTTCCTACTCTTCAGCCTCCAAACCTGCCCCCTGAGCGAGCAAACAACTCATCGATCAAGCCACTGCGTTCGTACTGGGATTCACCAACACCGACGCAAATGATCTACTATGATGGCGATACAGTGCCTGAGCTTAAGGGGATGTTCCTCTTTGGCACCTATACTGGCAATATCTATGCACTTAGGCTTAGCGAAGATAACAACAGGAGCGTAGTTGAAGAGCTGAAGATAAGGCTGAGACACTATCCATTCGTACCTACTGTTGGAATCGCACAATCCCCTGACGGCAAGATATATTATGGCGGTTACCAGATATATACACTTGATTCGATAGGCGAAAGAGAGCAGAGCCTATTTATGATAAAGGTAGATAAACCTTCTGCAGTCGACATAGGAGAAATAAGTGTTGATCAAGAGCAAAAAAGGATAGTGATTGATGCAAACTCCTCGACAGGAAGCAGCATTGCTCCTGATGCCACTCTTACTGCAAGAATACCCGGGGCCCTTCTTGACAACATAACTAGTGTCACAGTTAATAATGGTCAGAAAGGTTCAAGCGAAATAGAGTTTAGCATTAGTGAGTTTGACCCTGCCTATACTACCGTGACCGTCAATATCGGGTCTCACCCTGCAACCACCAACGGCCTAAAGCTGGCAATAGAACTAGCCCAAACATCATAGCCTAGTTCTGCAAGCTAGCTTACTAGAAGCCATCTCATAAACACCTCCTGAGCAAAATCATAATACATCCAAGCCTAACAAATCCAAGAAAGTTCTCTGAATAATAGTCATGGCGCACTAGGATGTGTCGGAAATTCTGAAGCCATGCAAACAACCTCTCTCTACCTTCCACCTACGTTTGTAGCGACGTAATGGCCGGCCGTCTTGCGTACTTGGCGCCTGCCTGTTGTACCTGTGCGGCGCTATCAGTTCAACTTCATGGTCGACTGCCAGCTTGACATCAAGCGGGTCGCTGTCGTAAGCCCTATCTCCTACAAGATATTCTGGTTTTTCATCAGTAACAAAACACTTGGAGGAGACAGTCGGTTCAGCAAGGGTGTGACTTCATGTGGCGAAGCAGACGCAACGTGTATGGCGACAGGAAGGCCAGCACTGTCTGATATTGCCATGACTTTCGTACCTTTGCCCCGCTTGGTCTTTCCAACCTCGTTCCCCCTTTTTGGCCACTATGAAAGTACCGTCTATGTAACATTCAGACAGGTCAATCCCTCCACGCTCACGCAGGTCGGCGGCAAGTGCATGAAGTATCTTCTCAAATACTCCGGAGCGGACCCACTGCTGGAACCTTCTATGATGACATGTTTGGTACGGCGGATATATATCTGTCGGGCATGTCATGTCATGGTGGTGCACCTCTGTACACGCAGTATATATCCATAGAACACCATTAATAATGTCACGAGCATCTTTCCAGGGTCTACCTTTGCCATCAGAGCGCCGTGGCGGGTCAGGGATTAGTGGTTGGATGATGTGCCATTGTTCATCTGTCAAATCCACATTTACATCTGCACAATATTATTAGATGTAGCACCATTTATGAGATGACTTCTAGTAGTTTTGCCACTGACATCCTTGCAATCTATG
>CAYXGH010000160.1:0-3504 GCA_964464485.1 uncultured Nitrososphaera sp. | reverse complement strand
GCGGTAGAGCTTAACAGGCTAGTCAAGATGGAAATGGAAGGCTCAGTCGGTTAAGTCTATAATACCAGAAACTCTATCTTACATCTTTTGTGATCCCACTATGGCGACTGCTACTACTACTCTGTCCTCAATTAACAGCGGGCACATTGATTTAATAGCAGCTCAAGAGCCCAGCTGGCTTGCTTCGATACGCAAGCAAGCCTTCTTACAGTATGAGTCAACGCCTGCCGAAGTCTCGCCGCTCTACTCCAAGTATTCAGATGTAAACAAGATAAAGCCAGAGAGCATACACTTTATGGCACAGACTACAACAACAACAACAACAACGCCTGCTGCACTTAGCAAAGACCTCAGTGACAGGTTAAAAGAGGTCGAGCAGGAGACAGGAATTCTTCAAGTAGGTCAAGAAATAAACAAGATCTTCATCCGCGATAACGTCGCCAAGCAAGGTGTCATCCTATCGAGTATAAAGGACGCGATGACTAGTCACAGCGACCTTATCAGATCGCACATGGCTGCAAATCAGCTGAATTATCTGGAGGACAAATTCCTTGCACTTGAAGGATCGGCTTTCCAATCTGGCATTTTTATTTATATTCCGAGAAACGTCATGCTTGAAGAGCCAATAAGGATAATTACCTCTCTTGCAGACGATGGGACTTCGCTGATATCAAGAAACATCCTTGTAGCAGACATGGGCTCAAAAGCAACAGTTGTACAGGAGATATATGCGCCTGGCTCATCAGGTAGACAAGAAGATGTCCAGCAGGGGTATTTTGAATTAGTTGAGACTCATGTCAATCCAAATGCACATCTGGAATTGGTGACTCTGCAGGCAATGGGTCATGACACCGTCAACGTTTCAAATAGGAAGGCATTTGTAGAAAGAGATGCTAAAATGTCTTGGCATATCGGCATGTTTGGGTCATTGCTTTCACGCTACAAGACAGACAGCATCATGAAAGGTCCTGGTGCTTCTTCAGAGGATGTTGAAATAGTCTTTGGGATAGGCACCCAATCCTTTGATGTCACATCTAATCTTGTCCACCGCGGACCTCATAGTCGAGGGAGGGTACTTGTCAAATCAGTGCTCAAGGACACTTCAAAGTCTTTGTTCAAGGGCATGATTAAGATAGGAAAAGAGGGCAGAGGCACGGAATCATACCTTGCAGGGCATGCAATACTTCTTGACAGAGGCGCCAAGTCGGATGCAATACCTGGCCTTGAAATAGAAACTAATGAAGTTAAAGCTACGCACTCTGCCTCTGTAGCCCAGATGGATGAAAACCAGATCTACTATCTAATGACAAGAGGCCTCAGCAGGGAAGGCTCCAAGCGTGAAATTGTAGCTGGCTTTCTTGAGCCGCTGTCCCGAAAGATGGGTCCGACCATCAGAGCGTGGATCAACTATCTTATTGAGAACAAGTGGCAAGGTAAGCAGTTAATGCTCAGGACAGACGAGGCAATGGAACAGATACTGGAAGTTGAAAAGTCGCGCTACCGCGAGACCCAAGACCTCTTTGAAAAGCACTACAAGTATAGGTAGAGAGAGAGACAGGTAGCTGATTGGATTATGTCAGAAGAGGAAGAACATCAATGGATAAAGGTATGCGACGAAAAGTCACTGAAAAATGGTGACATGCTAGATTTTGATCAGGGCAGCAAGAAAATTCTCATCGCCAAAATAGGAGGTAATGTGTATGCCACCGACAGAATATGCACGCACGCATATGCCGATTTGTCTATGGGAATTATGAACGAGGAGGAAAAGACAGTGACGTGTCCATTACACCTATCTGCGTTCAAGCTTGATACTGGCATTCCGCAGAACCTGCCCGCTGAAGAGCCTATTAAAACTTACAAGGTTAAAATACAGGACAACTCAATTTACATCAAGCTGGACTAGCGAAATGATGCAAAAAGGTGCTACTCTTGATATCGAAAAAATAAGAGAGGACTTTCCTATCCTCAAGCGTAAAGTTAGCGGAGGCAAGCCACTTGTCTACCTTGACAATGCCGCTACTACACAAAAACCTCTTGCAGTCATTAATGCTATCCGTGATTACTACATGAATTACAATTCCAACATTCACCGTGCAGTGCACCAGCTTGCAGAAGAGGCTACACTTGAGTTTGAAAAGACAAGAGAAAAGGTGGCAGAGTTCATCAATGCCAGATCCACTGAAGAGATTGTTTTTACTCGTAACGCCACGGAAGCCATAAACCTTGTCGCCTACTCGTGGGGCAGGACCAATGTTAAAAAGGAAGATAGCATAGTCATCACGGAAATAGAGCACCATAGCAACATTGTGCCATGGCAGATACTGACTTCTGAAAAGGGAGCCAAGCTGGAATACGTAGGAACTGACGACAACGGTTACCTAAAGCTTCAGGAATACATGGATTATCTTGACAGCAGTAGTAAGAAAGTAAAACTTGTATCAGTGTCACACATGTCAAACGTACTTGGCACTATTGTTCCTATAAATGAAATAATCAAGATGTCACACGAGAAAGGTATCCCTGTTCTTGTAGATGGTGCACAATCAGTCCCTCACATGCCAGTAGATGTCCAAAAGATGGACTGCGATTTTATGGCTTTCTCAGCGCATAAAATGCTTGGTCCGACAGGCGTTGGCATATTGTATGTCAAGAAAGAGATTCTTGAAAAGATGCCGCCCTTCATAGGCGGAGGCGACATGATAAAGGAGGTTCACAAGTACGAGACAAGGTACAATGATCTTCCGTACAAATTTGAGGGTGGAACTCCCAATATTGCTGATGTAATTGGTTTTGCTGCTGCAATTGACTATCTGAACAACATTGGCATGGCCAAAGTCAGAGAGCATGAAGTGGAGCTGACAGGATATGCACTTGACAAGATAAGTAGAGTCAGAGGCGTAACGCTCTACGGTCCACGCAATACAAATGACAGGGGGGGTGTGATATCGTTTAACATTGGCGACATCCACCCGCATGACTTGGCCACTATCATGAATGATCATGGCGTTGCGATAAGATCAGGTCATCACTGTGCGCAGGTGCTCATGGAGAGGCTTGACGTTCCTGCAACCTCTAGGGCAAGTTTTTATATCTACAATACAAAGGAAGAAGTCGATATCTTTGTTAGCGCTCTTGAGGAAGCAAGGAGGCTATTTAAGATTTGAGTGACGACATTTATCGTGAAATAATTCTGGATCACTACCGCAACCCCCGCAACAAGGGTAAGCTGCTTGACGCAGACGTGAGCATACATGACAGCAACCCTCTATGCGGCGACGAGATTGACATTCATCTTAAGGTTCATGGCGACAACATAAAGGACATCAAGTTTGAGGGAAGAGGCTGTGCGATCAGCCAAGCAAGCGCTTCAATGCTAACTGAGATGATAATGGGCAAACCACTAACTTCTGTCAAGGATCTGACGAAAGAGGACATCTTGGAAAATATTGGGCTCCTCAACCTAGGCCCAGCAAGGATAAAATGCGCTCTGTTATCGCTCAA
>CAYXGH010000159.1:0-3580 GCA_964464485.1 uncultured Nitrososphaera sp. | reverse complement strand
TCCATACTGTTTTTAGCCATGTAGGTGCAATACCTCTTGCACTTACAATATGGCGATACGATATAGATGTGTCCACTGCAATATTGTCTTAAGCGGCGAAGGCGCTTCTAGGCATTACCTTGCCAACCCTACCCACAAGCTCGAGAAGCTACCTCCTCCGGTAAAGCCGGTGAAGAACACACGCTAGCTATTCCCTTATACTTTCTAGAGTTGAGACTACCTGCCACAACATGGTGCGGATATGTGACTGCATCTGAGGGCTTTGAGTTGCACTGTCAAGCAGACTTATTGCATTTGCAGCCCTCACTGAGAGGCTCCCGCTCTTCTCATCCTTGAGTGCAAGAAGCACTTCTTTTATCATGTTTCGAATACTCTTCTGGATATCGCTGTTTCTTGTAATTGAGTCCAGAGTTTCAATGGCGCGAGCAAGGCGCTGTTGATTTTCTTTTTCTTTAAGTTCCCTTTTTGATGATGTCATTATGCAGGCCTCCAAACGACTGCTTATCTACCTGCTAGTTGCTTTTGAATGTTTTTGTGGTCGCTGGTCTCAAAGAGATTTGCCTATGCAGCATTGAATGATCTTTATATCTGGAGCCTTTTCTAAATCAAGGAAAAACATTCTACATTCGTCTTTTTCACGCTACTCCTTCCCACAGGAACGTGCTATCTTGCGCTTCGAAAGCAGAATGCTGAGGATCTCTGTCTATATCCTATATATGCCACCGATGTAATTGCATACCTTAAATGGCCTATTATCCATATATTGAGCTTAACCAATGTTCCTAAATGGTGGCAGAAGAACAACTAAAGTGTAACATTTGTGGCGGCATCACAGTGAGCGTAAGCCAAGCAAAGCAACACGCATCAACATCTTCTCATGAATTGAATAAGTCAAAGCTCGAGCAAGAGCTCAATGCTGTAAGAATCGAAAATTATCAAAATGACAGCTCAGTAATTGTTAGTTGGAAGAAAAGCTCTATGTGATGATGTCATTTCAAGACTATCAAAAGTACTAGCATGATACAGCAGCACGAAGCACTAAGTTTGCAACCATAGATTCTTCGAGCCATCAAATAATTATCCAAAGGTTTTGTACGAATCTATTTGTCCCTCTCTCTCCCTCCCCTCGTAACTTTTATACAAAATAGCCAACAAATGGTTCGCTCAATTTTAGCGAAGTTTCTTATTAGAAACTCTTTTCGATCTTCTATATATGAACGCAATTGAATAGTAGTTAATTTGTAGTATAGCATATATCATATTGGTTTGATTGCAAATATTAATTTGTAGTATAGCATATATCATATTGGTTTGATTGCAAATATTGTTCATATTAGTCTGAATGCTCGAGGAGGCGGCGAGCGTCTGGCAGTCGCCACGATAAAGGCGATTTCATCTATGGGGATTGGTGTTGAGCTCTCCACCGTTGAAAAGCCTGATATGCCATTGATACACGATGCCTATGGCACAAGCGTAGATGGGGATATCAAAAAGATTAGAACACTCAATATCCTCCAAAAATATAGCCCACGCAATTATAGCCTCACGGTTAATACGCATGGGGACATGCTTCCATTTTACCACAAAGACTTCACCAAGAAGAATGCGATCACATATTGCCACTATCCTATTGCAAGGTACTTGATTGATTGCGGTGACCCCGATTACTCGGCAGTCCTGCATAACATGTGTCTTTTAGGTATGACACCGGCAGTCCGCAATGGATACTACGATGCGGCCAGGAGTGCTTACATCAAAATGATGTTAAACTCTACTGTGCTTACTAACTCCGAATTTAGCCGCAAGGCGATCTTTAAGACATTTGGCGTGGATTCGACCATTCTACCCCCACCTGTCGATGTCGATATATTCCGTAACGCGTGCCTAGCATCAAACGTCCGCGATGACTCTATCTTGGTAATCTCGCGCTTCCACCCGAGTAAAAAGATAGAAAACGCCATACATCTTGCCAAGCTGCTCCGTCAAAACGAGGTTGGCATATGCATGAATATTGTAGGAAATATGCCGCCCGATGGCATTGGATACTTAAATTATCTCAACGATCTTGTAAGGCACTATGGCTTGGAGGATTTTGTCAGATTTGAGATAAATGTCAGGTTCGATAGGCTGCTCGATCTCATGCGCAGGTCAAAGGTCTATGTTCACCCGCTACCAGGAGAACCCTTTGGCATATCTACTGTGGAAGGGATGAGCGCAGGCATTATTCCAGTCGTTCCAGATATAGGAGGGCATACAGAATTCGTCCCAACAAGGTATCAATTCCATAACTATGGGGAAGGAGTACAAGCCGTGGCAGAAGCGCTTGCTGCACCTACATCAGAACGGATCAAGTTAAGCCACTCGACACAGAAGTACTCCGTTACAAACTATATCAAGAAATTCCAACAAATACTGGTCGAAGTTATGGATATCGGCAAAAAGCGTCTGGAATCAAAGCCTGTCATTTCTCTTTCAAAGAGGCAACCAGATTCCATGACTGCTTGATCTAGAGAGCTCGAGTATACACATATGCCGTGTCAAGTATCTGGTCTGTGGTCCAAAGCGTAGGCAAGGAGATGGTGCCTATAAGTTTCAGACCAAAGCTTGCAATGATATTTCCCCATCCCCAGCCAGTCCGGTCTCTTGTAAGAGACTTCATGACATGGCTTCCCATGAAGTTAAAGCCAGCATTGTGCTTCATCTTCTCAACTGACAGCACCTTCCGGATGACGCTGTTTGCAAGCATTTCTCCCATTTCTGGCAGCCCCGAGATAAAGAATATGGGCTTTGACAGATCCAAGCTGCCGTAATCAAAGCGCGTAGCGTCTGCCCTTATCACGTTATAGTTGACGCCAGTGCTATGCAACACTGCATCTTGCAGTTCCACAAGCTCGTCGTCGATCTCTATGCCATATGACTCCATTTCGAGAAGACTTGCGCAATACGCTATTCTGCCATCCCCCGAACCAACATCGATCAGCTGATCAAACCCAAGCGACTTTGCTTCCAGCGCAAGCGTAAAGGCAGACAGCATCCACGTAGGGTAGAATGGTTGGTAGCTTGTGTCATATTTTTTACTGCTCAGCCAATAATTATTGATGTCACCTTCGTAAATCCTGCATGAGATTCCAGAAATCTCTGCATCGTGTGAACTGAAGTATATCGGATTGGCTATTGCAAATCTGTGTAACGAGTCAAGCACATCATCTGCAATGGGCAAAGACTTGGAATAGTGTCGAGGTATGATTTCAGTGAGCAGGCTTCTCCTAGTTTTGTAGCCTCGAACAAATTGGTTCTTCAGGAGGGCTACTGCATCTGGGATGGAATGATCAATTGTCATTTCTTTTTTCTCTTAGTAGACCGATTCGGCACTTGGGCGTAAACCCCTTCTGATGCTTTTATGGCTACATTCTTTACAACGATAGAGCCTTCTGCGCTTATAGGTGTAGATAGTTTCCGGATCCTCGATTATCTCGTGACGTGTTTTTACCATGCAGCGGTCACAAAAGCGAAGCTCTGTTGACAAAATATGTGTCTGTAGGGTAGATCAGCGCACTTTCAGATATATATTATGGATCAT
>CAYXGH010000158.1:0-3601 GCA_964464485.1 uncultured Nitrososphaera sp. | reverse complement strand
ATATATATAGCGCCTTTATAAAGGCGCATATGCCGCAGACCAAGCCAATTGTAAGCATCGAGAACGTGGTAGCTTCTGCTACAGTGAACCAGACTGTCAACCTCAACCTCATCACTCAGATATTTCCAGATGTGGAGTATCATCCTGATCAGTTCCCCGGCTTGGTTTTTAGGCTCAGATCACCTAAGACTGCGACTTTGATATTTAGCTCTGGCAAGATGGTCTGCACAGGTGCCAAGTCTGAAAAGATGGCAATTCAGGCTGTCAAGAGCGTTGTTTTGAAGCTTAAAAAGGGAGGAATACCACTTGAGCATGAGCCCCAGATTGAGATCCAAAATATAGTGGCATCGGCAAGCCTTGGAGGTAAGATCCACTTAGAGCTTGCCGCAAGAGTGCTGCCGAGGAGCATGTACGAGCCCGAGCAGTTCCCGGGTCTTATTCACAGAATGCTGGATCCCAAGACTGTCATACTGCTGTTTGCGTCCGGCAAGCTAGTGTGTACAGGTGCCAAGAAAGAAAGTGAAGTATACCGAGCCGTGCACAATCTACATACACTCTTGGAAGAGAAGAACCTAATGATCTATGAAGGTTAGCTAGTCTATTTCATACTCTCCCTGTGTAACCATTTGTTTCAGTACCGACTCCAGTGCATTTTCATCTATTAAGCCGGCCTTGTACAGAGCGTTTACAATGTCGTTGATGCCTGTCACTGCGCTCAGTTTTACTCCCATTTTTTTTAATTTGTCTTCCGCACCCTCGTGTCGGTCTACAAGTGCCACTACATCTTCCACGATACCGCTGTTCGCCCGTATTATTTCGACTGCGCTGCTAAGAGAAGTACCGGTCGTTGCAACATCGTCTACAATGATAACTTTTGAACCCGGCTCCAAGAAGCCTTCAATCATTTTGTTGGTGCCATAGGCTTTAGGTTCCTTTCTGACATAAATGAAGGGTTTATTCATTTCATAGGCTAGGGCAGAGCCAAACACAAGCCCAGAAGTGGGCACCGAAGCAAAGGTATCAAACCGGCCTACCTTTTCTGCCACCATGTCTTTCAATGCACTTATCCCCAGCCGAAAATATCCCGGGAAGCTAGGCAGCACCCGCAAGTCTATGTAGTAAGCGCTCTGCTTGCCGCTTGCAAGAGTGAACACTCCAAACCTCAGAGAGTTGCTCTTGAGTAGAAAGGATGCAAAATGAAACACAAAGTCCTTGGGGGGTATTGGCACATAGTACATGTAAAAAAGGATTTATTTTAACCCTTCATAACACAGAGAGACTCTATGCCAGAGATTTGGCTAAGATATGGCACTACCGATGTAGTGCTTGACATTAAGTTTGAAAACTTAGCAAACCAGATCTCTTCCACATTTCAGGTGCCACTGGAACAAGATGTCAAGACAGCAATAACGTCCGGTGTACCCCTAACTGATAAAATGCTCTTTCTAGGACTGTCTAGCTCAAAGGCTGCGGCCAAGATTATAATGATGCTTGCAGAAGAAGCCCATACAAGGGGATTCAGCTTTACAATCGATGTTCCGCACAAGATCGCAAGCGCCCTGCGCGCCAACTTGACCGGCATCGAAACAATCTCAATCAATCGCATCAGCTACCAGTCACTGAATGAGCGAATGGCCAAGTTCCAGAGTACTATCATTGTTTCAAGTGTTGCATATGATCCGCTGTTTGGATTCGCGGGTGCGCCGACTACCTTACTGCGTAACTTGCTTGCGGACCAGATGGCAGAGGCGTTCAAGGCAAGAAAGGACAACAGGCCAACACCGGGAGTTGAAGGAGATCCTCTCAAGATCGCCACTTATGCAGTTGAGAGCACGCCGGCGATGTCTATTGAACTGGTGGCTAACGGGGACAATGTGGTGGGAATCCATATCGGAAGCATCAAGGAAGCGTTTGACAAGGCAATTGCGCAGCTTCAGTCAATCTCGACCGTCGAGGCTGAGCCGGTCAAATGTGCCATAATAAGTGCAAGCGACGAAGCCAGCACACATTTGACGCTTGCCAGTGCGCTCAACTCACTTTGGAACTCTATCCACATCGTCAAGGAGGGTGGCACGGCAATACTGCTTGCAGAAACCCGCGAAGGAGTTGGGGGCGGAGCGCTTCAGATGTTCATAGAGGGCCGGCTCAAGCCAGAGCAGCTGCACCTAAGCCCCTACATTGATGGTCTTGAACATTTGCTGTTCATGGAACAGCTGCGGCTGAAATATGGGATAGGGCTTGTCTCTACCCTTCCCCATTATTACGCCAAGACAAAACTTGGTTTTACCACTTACTCTGGCACAAAAGACATTTTGCAAAAATTGCATGAAAAGCATGGCAAGAACTTCAAGACACTCGTCTTATCAAGTGCAGATGTGACCCTGCTCAAGCCCAGGGCAGGATAGAGCTTGGGATGGGTGCAGTCACTATGGCGATGCCAAGGGTTATGAAAAAGAGCATCTTGCGCCTTTGGGAGAGTGATGTGACATCATCTAAGGGAGCATTACTAGGCATCCTCTGACTAAGTATCAGGACTAGTAGTGCCATCGGCCAAAATCCCATCAGGAACAGCGCTCCTATGCCCGCATAGGTGATAATTCTGTGCCAGCGCTCTCCAAACATAGCACGAGCAAGATGCCCGCCATCAAGCTGCCAAGCAGGGACTAGGTTGATGGATGTAAGTGCAAATCCTATCCAGGCAGCAAAAAGAAGAGGTGACATTACTAGAACCATGTTCTCCACCACCTTGTCGGTCATATGGAGTGTAGCAATCATGAGCAGGCCAGTATTGAATGAAAATAGCCGGTTTTCCTCAGATAGCCTCTGGTACTCCTCTAGAGGTATGAGGGTAGATATAGAAGAGCCATAGATCGATACAATTACCGTTATTATCAACCCTGCAATTGGTCCAGCAATGCCTACATCAAACATGACATTTTTGTTGGGCATATTGCTCTGCTGGGTTATCAAGGCACCAAATGTCGGTATAAAGCCGGGAACACCTGGTATAAAGTATGGCCATGACGCTTTGATATTATAATGCTTGAGAGCTATCATATGCCCAAGCTCATGTATACCCAGTATACCCATGAGCGAAATAGTGTAAGCTCCTGCAAGCAGGACAGGATCACTTACATAGGTCTTTGCAAATATAGTGCTTGAGCGCATGAAGCCGTCATAGAATACGAAGGTGACGGCAATTGCAAAGAATATGAGAGGCAAGGGCAGTTTTCTTTTGACTCTAATCTTTTGTTTTGGAACCTTAAATACTGCGATAACTATGCCATCCGCTATCTGGAGCCTTATTGCGGACGACAAAGCAGGCATCAATCTTGAGAAATATTTCTGCCTTCTGGCACTGGCGACCATGCCAATCTTGCTTAGCTCTTTGAGCAAGATCGGGAACTTATCTTCGATGTCAGTATCGGCTACCAGAAACTCAAGGTAGTCTTCCCTGATATTCAGCTGTGTATCTTTTAATGTAAAGAATGATGAGACTATTGGAATTACACGAGAATAATCGCTGTTCAGGAAAGTAGTAGTAGCCACTTAAGATTTCTTTTGGGTGTAATCCAATTAAAATATTGTTATCATTCAGAGG